>CACMRY010000006.1 GCA_902616205.1 uncultured Pelagibacteraceae bacterium | reverse complement strand
TTTATTTAGCTCTTGTTTAATTTTTTCTACTTCTTTAATATTTTCTTTAGATGCAAAAAGAGCTTTTTTTTTTGAAATTAAATAGTTTCTTGCAAATCCTCTTTTAACATCAATTATTTCTCCTATTGATCCTATTTTCCTGACGTTCTCTAAAAGAATAACTTTCATTATAGTAATGCTAAATTTCTCGCTCTTTTAATTGAAAGTGATAATTCTCTTTGCTTTTTTTGACTAACTGAAGTTATTCTAGATGGAAGGATTTTTCCATTTTCAGATACATATCTCTTAAGCAGCTTAATATTTTTATAATCAACTACTGGTGCGCCTTTTCCAGAAAGAGGGCACTTTTTTTTAAATTTATATTTATTATTTTGAAAAACACTTAGTTTTGAAAAATTACTCTGTGAACCTTTTTTTTTGTTATTTCTTTTTTTCATTATTTTTTAATTTTTTTATCTACTTCTTTATCTTCATTATTTTTTTTAAAATAATCTGTATCTAAATCAAACTTTTTAACTTTAACTGTTAAATATCTTAATAAATTTTTGTCAATTTTTTCACTTTTTTCTAGCTCAGTAATAGTTTTTCCGTCTGCTTTTATTTTAAAATGCAAATAATTACCTTTTTTATTTTTCTTTATTAAATATGAAAGGTTCATTAAACCCCAGTTCTCAAGCTTTACGATATCACCTTCATTTTTTTCAACTATTTTAGAGTACTTTTCTTGGAGTTGTTTTAACTGCGATGGACTAGTGTCTTGTCTTGCTATTATTGTGTGTTCGTAAAAGTTCATATTTATTCTTTTAAAAAAGTGAGGATATACTATTATTAATTTTTAATTACAATACTAAAAATACAATATTTACTTATATAATTAATGTTTTCTGTTTTATTTCCTGGTCAAGGTTCTCAGTCTCCAGGTATGGCAAAATCTTTTTATGATAACTTTGAATATGTAAGGTCTTATTTCAAAGAAGCAGATGATTTACTTAATAACTCAATAAGCAAATTAATATTAAAAGGCCCTAAAGAAGAACTTGATCTTACCGAGAATACTCAACCAGCAATATTTCTCGTAAGTTATAGTATTTTTCACGTTTTAAAAAGAGAAACATCTTTTAATATTGATGCTGCAAATTATTTTGCTGGTCATTCACTAGGTGAGTACTCTGCGTTAGCTTGTGCAGACTCTTTAACATTTTCTCAAACAATAAAATTATTAAAAAAAAGAGGTTTTGCAATGCAATCAGCTGTTCCAAAAGGTCAAGGTGGTATGGTGGCGGTTTTAGGAACTGATATTGAAACAATTAATCAAATTTTAGAAAAGAATAAAGATATTTTCAACTGTTATGTAGCTAATGATAATTCAGTTGGCCAAATTGTGATTAGTGGAAATAATAAAGATTTAGAAAAATTTTCTATAGAACTAACAAATAATAAAATAAAAAATATAAAACTTCCAGTTAGCGCCCCATTTCATTGCAAGTTAATGAATAGGGCAACAAAAATAATGGATGGAGAAATATCTAATTTAGAATTTAAATCACCAAAAGTTGATATTATTTCAAACGTGACCTCAGAACCGATTAATGAGATATCTACAATAAAAAAATTATTGATAAGCCAAATAGAAAAACCAGTTAGATGGAGAGAAATTATTAATTATATGATAAAAAAAAACATAAACAAATTTATAGAAATTGGTCCTGGAAAAGTACTCTCAGGATTAGTAAAAAGAATAAATAGAAATGCAGAACTTATACAAATTAATGATTTAGAGGATTTAAAAAAGTTATAAATTAATGATAGACTTAAAAGATACCAACGTTATTCTTACTGGAGCTACAGGAGGCATAGGTAATTCTATTTTAGAAAATTTAATTCAAGCTGGTGCAAACGTTTTAGCAACAGGTACAAATGAGGATAAACTTAATTTAATACAAGAAAAATATAAAAACGTACAAACACAAAAATTCGACATATCAAATCATTTAGAGATTGAAAATTTCATAAATAAAGCAAATGAATGTTTAGGTGGAAGAGTTGATGTGTTAATAAATAATGCTGGGATAACAAGAGATAATCTTTCGATAAGAATGAAAGATGAGGAATGGAATAAAGTTATTGATATTAATTTAACATCAACTTTTCTCTTAAGTAAAAGTGTAGTGAAAAAAATGCTAAAAAGTAAAAAAGGAAAAATTATAAATATTACATCTATAGTTGGACACACAGGTAATATTGGGCAAGCAAATTATACTGCTTCTAAAGCTGGAGTAGTTGCAATGTCAAAAAGTTTAGCTTTAGAATATGGAAAAAAAAATATAAATGTAAATTGTATTTCACCAGGCTTTATATCAACCGAAATGACAGATAAAATTAATGATGATTATAAAGAAGTTTTAAAATCTAAAATACCTATGAATAGATTTGGAACTCCAAATGACATTGCAAATACAGTCATTTTTTTATGCTCTAAACTCTCAGATTATATTACTGGTGAAACAATTCATGTTAATGGCGGCATGTATTTTAGTTGACAAAATCAACAAAATATTTATTAACGACTAAACTTAAAGGATTTAAATGTCAGACGATATTTCAAGCAAAGTAAAAAAAATTGTTGCAGACCATCTAGGAATTGACGAAGCAAAAGTAACTGAGGAATCAAGTTTTATCGATGATCTTGGGGCAGATAGTTTAGATACTGTCGAATTAGTAATGGCTTTTGAAGAGGAGTTCGGGTCAGAGATCTCAGATAGCGATGCAGAAAAGATTCTTACAGTAGGAGATGCTGTAAAATTTATAGAGAATAAAGCTAATTAATTTTTAGTATTAAATGTCTGGAAATAATGAGGGGACAATTGTAATATTATCATCTCCATCGGGCGCAGGCAAAACTACTTTAGTTAACGAAATTTCAAAAAAAAATAATTTTCAAATATCCATATCTTATACAACAAGAAAACCTCGTTCAAACGAAACAGAGGGAAAAGATTATTATTTTGTAAGCGAAACTGAATTTAAAAATTTAATTGATGAAGATAAATTTCTAGAATATGCAAAAGTGTTTCAACATTATTATGGTTCATCTAAAGATGTTGTTTTCAAAAAGCTTAACAATGGGGAAAATGTAATTTTTGATATTGATTGGCAAGGAACGGAACAAATTAAGAGGAAAAAGCTAAATTATAAAATAGTTACAATATTTATATTGCCACCAAGTCGAGATGAACTTTACAATAGATTATTAAATAGAGATAGAAATGATGAAAAAATAGCAAAAGAAAGAATGACGCAATTTAACGAAGATGTGTTACACTGGAGAAACTATGATTTTGTAGTTATCAATGACGATTTAGAAAATTGCTATAAAAAAATAATTAATTATATTAAAACTACTAATAATAAAAAAGACCCTAATTACCAAAAGTTAATTTCTTTACATGTTGAAAGCCTAATTAATTAATTTTTCATAAATCAAGCAAATTTTATAAAATGTATCTTTTTTAAGATTTTGTGGCCGCAAATTTATATTTAGATTTAGCTCATCTATTACTTTTTTTGAATTTTTAAAAAGGATATTAAGAGGTTTTTTAATCATTTTTCTTCTTTGATTAAAAAAAACATTAGTTATGTGCTCTAAATTTTTAGCGTTTTTAAGTTTTACGTAATTAATTTTTGGCTCAAAAATTAACAATGAACTCATAACCTTTGGTTTTGGAAAAAAACTTGATGGATTTATATCCATTATTTTTTTTACATTTAACTTCCATGAAGAAAGAATTGACAAACGTCCATAATTTTTTGAATTATCTTCAGCTAAAATTCTATCTGCAACTTCTTTCTGAAACATCAAGACCAATTTTTTATAAGTAAATTCTGAATATGAATAATTAATAAAATTTACTAGAATTTGGCTTGAAATATTATATGGAAGATTACCAAAGATAACTAAATCTTTATCACTTAATGATTTGAGACTATATTTTAGTATATCTTCGTTTATAATTATTAATTTTTTATCAAATTTTTCCTCTAAATTTTTTATTAGTCTCTCATCTTTTTCAATTACATGAAATTTTTTTGGTTTTTTTTGTAAAATGGATTCTGTTAAATTCCCGGTTCCAGGACCTATTTCTAAAACATTATTATTTCGTGTTATATTTCCTGAATTGCAGATTTTTTTAATAATATTTTTATCAATTAAAAAATTTTGTCCTAAACTTTTTTTAGGAATTATTTTCATCAATATTTATTGAGGAAATCCATTGCACAAAATATTGAAGATGGATCAGATTTATTTTTTCCATACATTGATATATTAGGCCCGTGATCTGGTGATATTCTAATAAATGGAAGACCTATTGTAATATTTATTGCATTAAAATTATACAATGTCTTTAATGGAGTTAAAACTTGATCATGATACATGCCAACTACCACATCATAATAATCAATGTTTTTTTTGACAAAAAAAGTATCAGCAGAAAAAGGTCCTTTAATATTTAATTTTTCATATCTTAATATTTTAATGGCAGGTATTATTTCTTTTTGCTCTTCCCCAGCTCTTTCTATTGTTTCACAATGTGGATTAAGACCAAGCACTGCAATCTTTGGTTTTTTTTTCAATTTTTTAACAAAAAAACTATTTATTGATTTAATCTTTTTTACAATTTTTGATTTATTTAGATTTTTTGAAACATATTTAATTGGCAAATGTGTTGTAATAGGTGAGACTGATAATCTCTCATTATAAATTAACATTACAGGATTTTTTGATTTTGTTTTTTTTGCTAAATATTCTGTAATGCCTAAATATTTTTTCCTTAAAAAAGTTTTTTTGTTTATTGGTCCATTAAGCAAGGCAACATTTTTATTTTTTTTGATTATATCAAGGGATTTGTCAAAACAATCAGAAATATAATTAGAAATTTCTAATTTATTATTAATTTTTATATTTATTATATTAATAAATTTTTTTTTTGATTTTGTAATGTCTAAAATCTCGTTAATTTTTATCTTATAATTATTTTTTTTTATCTCTTTTTTAATGAGAGATAAATTTCCTACAATAGATATTTTTTTTTTACTTTTTTTGAAATGAGGTGATACAAAATATTTTAAAAGTATTTCTAAAAAAATACTTTTTGGTTCCGCCATTACAACCAAAATATGATTAATATTCATTAATTGTACTATTCTGTTTTATTTTTTTATAAAAATTTAATGAAAAACTATTTAATTGTCTATTTTGCTCAAATTTAATTTGTCTTTTTATTTCTACCTCTGGATTAATCTTACTTTCCAATTCTCTTTTTTGATTTAGTTTTATCAACAAATTACCATTTTGTATTTTAATTGGCTCGCTTATTTGACCCTCATTTAAATTAGAAATTCTTTTTTTTAATTCTTCACTAAGGTTGTTGTTTTTTATCCATCCAATTTTACCACCATTCACAGATGTATCAGAAATACTATATTTACTTGCCGCGGCCTCAAAACCATATTTGTCTATAAAATCAATCAATTTTTTATAGTCAGTATTTAAATCAAATAAAATCTCAGATAGTTTGTATTCATAAACTTTCTCTCGATTTTTTATGAAAGTTTCTACTTTGTTTTTAATTTCATTTTCGTCAATTTTTATTTTATTCTTAAATTTTTCGTAAATTAAAAAATTCCAAAGCCTTTCCAATAATAATTTTTCCTTTAAAATTTCAATACCAAAGCCTTCTTTATCTAAAAAATTGGAATATTTTTCTTTATTTTCAAATCCTCGAGCGGTGTAATTTTCCTTTAATAATTTTTCACCAAGATCGGAGTACTCCTCTATTTTAAAATACTTTATAACTTCCTCTTTTTTTAAAATTTGACGAACAAGAGAATTCTTAGATAATGTATATAATTCATCTTTACCTAAATTTTTTAAATTAGTATTTAAAATAATCTGATATTTACTCTCATTTTCTATATCTATGTTTGTTAGAATTTCATTATTAACTTTGATTACAATTTTTACTTCAGATGAATTAATAAAGTTAGAATGAACGAAAAATATTATTAAAAAAAAAATTATTTTTTTTGTAATCATTTATTGATTTATATCTGCAGCTTGTCTAAATTCCGCAAAAGGTATAAATTTTAAAGTAAAAAATAAACTTTTTTCAGGCTGCAGATTTCCGTCACTGTAAAACTTTTTGTTATACTCAATTGAGGCTTTAAGACAGTCAGTTTCGTATTCATAAATTAAGTCATAATACTCTGTAAAATCTTTATTTAAATCTTTTGCTATGTTAAATTTAAAGCTTTTTTCTTCATCAAATTCAATAGTTGATGAATTAGATATTATTTCATCATTTCCAATCACATTTCCAGAAGATAAGAAATTAAAACTAGTATATAAAAAACCATACTTAATACTTGTAGAAACTGAGTCATAATTAGAATTTTTCAAATTATTGTCATAGGAAAAACTGTAATCAAAGTTGAGAACTTTATTAGGAGAAAAAGAAAATTTTCCAACTATATCTGTTCTCTCTTCATTTAATTTTGTTTTTGATGGTAGATTGTTATTTTTTCTATCACTTATTGAATTTGCTAAACTCAAACTTAACAATTTTTCATTATTTTTATTTCTATTTTCATATTCAATCCCAAGCGAAAGAGATTTTCCTCCTTCTACAATTTCATTAGTTCCTATTCTATTTAATGCAAAAATATTATCATAAGATAGCCTTAAATCTTTATCCGAAATATTTTTTGTATTGTTAGGGCTGTATCTAAAACTTGCAATTGGCTTAAGATACTTATCTCCATTATCATCAACTCTTTTTAATGGAATAGAGGTTTTTATTAAAAAAGTGCCAAAAATCTCATAGTCTTCTTTATTTTTATATGATGTAGAGTTTTCAGTGTAAGAGTTAAAATTTTTTATCAAAAAATCATAATTAGTTATAAAACCTTTGTTATTAACATAATCGTTAGAATTAAATAAAAAATCATTTATTAATAAACTCTCATATTTATTTGTATCGTAGTTTTTTTGAAATCCAGAAGAAATAAATTGAAAACTACCATTATAATTTTCATCTAATTCAAGGTTTTTGCTATAAGTAAAATTAGGTAAAATATACTGGAATCTATCATTATTTCTTTTTGACAAATCCTCGTATGCAATAAAATCTGTGTTAATTTTGGTATTTTCGTCAATATTTTTTGAGAAATTTATCTTTGAGGTTAAGACACTTTCATTAGTTATTAACGGGGATGATTTTGATAAATTATGAATTTTTAAATAGTTATCATTTGTTACACTTTGATAATTAATTTCATATTTAGAGCTTGTATCAATTTCTCCATCTAAAATAGCGAATAAATGTGAGTTAGAATTTTTTCCATCATTATTGTAACTGAAATCACTTATCAATTTAGATTTCTCCAATGATTGCCTATATTCAAGTTGCATAATAAACTTATCATCAGCATAAATTCGAGGATTAAATGTCATATCTTTATCTTTTCCTAAAGTCTTGAAATAGGGGATATTTACCCAGCTACCAAAATTATTTGAGCTTCCGTAATATGGTACTAAAAAACCAGATTTTCTCTTCACACTTGGGTCTGGGTGACTAAAATAAGGAAAATAAAATATTTCTTGATCAAATAGCTTTAGCCATGAATTTTTATAATTAAAAACTTTATTTACTTTATCATGTGTAAATTCTTCAGTTTCTATTTCCCATCCAGGACAGTTTTTATTTGTTGTATTACAAGTAGAAAAAACTGTTTTATAAATTTTTGTTTGTTTATCATTTGAAACTGCAGATCTTCCTTTTAAAATCGGATCATTATTTGGAATCCCAAAATAATTATCAACAAAATCTATTTTTAGTTCTTTCCCTAAAATTTCTTTAGTAACTAAATTAATTTTAGCATTCTCAAAAATATAAATATTATTATTAGTATCAATAACATTTGTTTTTCCAGTAGTTATTATTTCATTATTTAAATCAAGCTTAAAACTATTTTCTAAATTATAAATATTTCCATTTATGTCTTTTATTGTAGTTTCTCTGTTTGAGTAAATTTGTTGTGATCCTCTATTATAAAACATATAAGATGATATGATCTCATACTTATTTTCAATTTTTATATTTGTAACTCCTATGGTTTCTAAAATATCTAATTTTTGATTATATTCAGCCTTTTCAGTTTCAACTTTTATATTTTTTGTTCTATCATTAAACAAAACATTCTTTTCAAATTTAATTATTTTTGTCTCTTTGTTATATACAGAATAATCTCCTTCAATATATAATCCTTTCCTTTTTATTATTGCATTAGTCTGAATTGATTCAATTATTTTTCCGTTATTCAAAATTTTAATATGATCAGAAATAATTTCAACTTCATCTGAATATAGGATTGAGTTAAAAAAAATAAACTGAAAAAATAAAATTAAAATAAATTTAATTTTCATTTATTTTCACACCCCCTAAAAGACAAATCAAAAATAAAATTACATGAGGTAACCAAATTGATAGAACTATTGGAATTGTTTCATTTGAACCAAACAGACTAGAAAAATGATTTATATAATAGACAAATACGGAAACGGATACACCAACGATAATTGTAAAAAATTTTGTTTTTATGAAAGTAAATTTCATCATAATTAATAATCCTAAAATAGTCATTAATAAATAAAATATAGGTAGACTATATAGCTTATTTAAATGAACATTTACGTCTGTAGTTGAATAACCGATCTTTGAATAATTAGATAATAATAAATTCAATTGATAAATATTTAATGAATTAAGATTTGAAAACAAATTTGAAATTATTTCACCATCAAATGATGATATATAGTAAAAATTTTCATAAGTTTTGTTTCCCATTAGTTTATCAACTATTTTTACTTTATTTAATGACCAAGTTTTACTTGAAATATCAGCATTTTTTGCAGTAATAATATTTATATTATCAGATGCTGCATTAGTCTGAGTTATTGTTATTTCTTCAATGTTATTTTTGTTAAATTTTTTTGCATGAATTATGTTTGAGAAACCATCAATTTCCTCCTTAATCCAAAGTCCATTTTCATTTACCACAGCAAGGTACTCATTTTCAGATGAAAATTTATTTTTTAAATTTAAGTAATGATTTTTTAAATTTGAGGAAAAAGTGTAAAAAATTAATAATATAAATGCACCACAAATGAGTGTGCTAAATGACAATAAAGATAAAACTTTAAAATTATCAATACCATGATTTTTAAATATTTCTATTTCATTTCTTTCATTTAAATGAATATAAAAAAACTTTACTGCAATTAAAAAAATAAATGGAAAAAGCTCAAATAATATAGATGGTGAATTAAGAAAAGTAAGTAATACAGGATATCTTATTCCAACATCATAGTTTTCAAAAAATTTTAATTCTTCAAAAAAATTCAAAATAAAACTTAATCCTAAAAAAATTAAAGAGATTAGAAATAAATTTTTTATAAATATTGTTGCTAAATATAATTGATATTTTTTTAACATTATAAATATTTTAATCTGAAATTAGTTTTGAAAAGAATTGCCAAATAGTATATTGCGACGAAAATTATTGGGGTAGATAGAACAAAGATATCGTTAATTAAATTTTGGGTAATAAATTTTGACCCTATTTGAGAAATAATAATTACCAAAAAGCCTATAAGAAAAACAAAACTTTTATAATGCTTTAAATATTTATTTGATTTAGGTTTTATTAAAAGGCTTGAAGAAATGAGAGATAGAATTAAAATGTAAAGTGGTATTACAGTTCTTTTATAAATTTCTTCCGTAATAGACTCAATTTTTCTTGGACAGATTATATTATTTTTTTTTTGTTTTATATAAAAATCATAAACACAAGAAAATAAATTTATAGATTTAATTTGTTGAATTTTTTGATAAGTAACGGTTTTTGTAGAAAATTTTGAAAGATCATATTCAGTTTCTTTAAAATTAATATTGTAAAAGTTATTTTCATTAGAATTCATAATACTCCCATTGAATAGTTTAATCATAAATTGATCTTTTTTTTTTTGAATTTTTCCATTTTCGGCAACAATTATTTTTGAGGAGTTTTCATTTAGCTTCTCATTTATATAAATTTTTTTTATATTTCCATTTTGATCATAGCTATCAACAAAGATTGTTAGGTTTTTAAAAACACTTATAAATTTTTTTTCAGTTATTAGAGAAGGTAAAAAATCGACATTTGAATTTTTTAAGTAAATTCTACTAAGATTTTGTGTGATAGGCACCAGATAAAGACTCAAAAATAATTGTATAATTATAAATAATATTGATAGTCTAAGAATAAAGTTAATTACATTTATTTTTTTTATACCATTAGTCCAAAAAACTAGAATCTCATTATTTTCCTCATATTTATTAATTATATAAAAACAGGAGATAAAAAAAATAAAGATTAAAATTCTACTAAAAATTTTAGGTATACTTAAAATTGAATATGCAAAATAAACCCTTAAACTATGACCGTCTTCAGACACTATATCCAAGAAATTAACTGCCTGAATTACCCAAATTATTAGAGTAATACTTAGGGATGCAGCTAAAAAAAAATATATAATGTCTTGCGAAAGTTTTCTGTAGAGCAATTTATTCATTGAAATTATAATATTTATAAATATACAACAATATCTATTCAAAAATTCTAAAATATGAAGTTAAAATTAAATTTTGTAAGTAAAAACCCAAAGTTGGCTGTCAAAAATGAGCTTATTTTTATTAATAATAAAAATTTTAAGCATAAAACATTAGATCAAATAAAGATTATAGATAACGAACTTTTTAAAGAAAAAAAAATAATACAGAGAAATCAAGATAAAGTTAACTACATTTTCATAAACTGTATTGAGCAAAAAAAGTCATCAGATTTTGAGAATATTGGATCAAAACTTTTTGACTTTCTTTCAAACAATAAAATTGAGAATACATTTTTTAATTTAAGTTCACTTAAAATCACAAATGTACAAATCGAGAGAATTTTGCATGGAGCAACTCTTAAATCTTATTCTTTTGAAATTTATAAAACAAAAAAAAATATTAAGAAATTTTTAAATATTAATATCGTAGGTAAGAATAAGAAAAGCATTCTCAAAACAAAATTAGATGCTCTTACTGAAGGCGTATTTTTAACAAGGGATTTGGTATCTGAACCTGGAAATATATTACACCCTGACGAATATACAAAAAGAATAGCTCAATTAAGGAAGATAGGAATTAAAGTCACAATTTATGATAAGAAAAGATTAAAGAAAATGGGATGTGGAGCATTATTGGGTGTAGGTCAAGGGAGTGTAAGAGGTTCTTACCTTGTCACTATGGAATGGAAAGGTGCTTCCTCTAAAACTAAACCTCTTGCATTTGTAGGAAAAGGAGTATGTTTTGATACTGGTGGTATTTCATTGAAACCTGCAAAATTTATGGAGGATATGACGTATGATATGGCTGGTTCTGCAGTTGTGGTAGGATTAATGAAAAATTTTGCACTTAGAAAGGCTAAAATTAATGCAGTTGGTGTAGTTGGTCTTGTTGAAAATATGCCTGGAGGAAATGCTCAAAGACCTGGTGATATAGTTAAGTCCTATAGTGGAAAAACTATTGAGGTATTAAATACTGATGCAGAAGGAAGATTAGTTTTAGCAGACGCATTAACTTTTACTGAGGAAAAATTTAAACCTAATTTGATTATTGATCTTGCAACGTTAACAGGCGCAATAATTGTATCATTAGGTTCTGAGTATGCAGGACTATTTTCAAATAATGATAAGCTTGCAAAACAATTATATGAGGCTGGTGAACAAGTGGAAGAAAAGGTATGGAGAATGCCACTGCACAAAAACTATGATAAATTAATTAATTCTAAAAATGCAGATATGCAAAATATTAATTATGTTGGTGGCGCAGGATCAACTACAGCTGCTCAATTTTTACAAAGATTTATACTTAATAAAACGCCTTGGGCTCATTTAGATATAGCTGGAATGTCTTTTTCTAAATACGCTGGAGCATTAAATTCTGGAGGTGCAACAGGGTACGGAGTTAGATTACTAAATAAATTTGTAGAAGAAAACTATGAGTAATATCGAACAAACACTTTCAATAATAAAACCAGATGCAGTTGAAAGAAACTTACAAGATGAAATAAAACAAGAATTTATAAACAAAGGATTTGAAATTAAAAAAGAAAAAAAAATCCATATTTCAAAACAGGAAGCAGAGCAATTTTATAAAGTTCATGAAACGAAACCTTTTTACAATGAATTATGTTCTTACCTTTCTTCAGGCCCTATAGTTGTTATGGAATTAATTAGAGAAAACGCTGTTTTAGAGAATAGGAAATTAATGGGCGCAACAAATCCTAAAGATGCCGAAAAAGGAACACTTAGAAAAAAATATGGTATTTCAATTGATAAAAACTCTGTTCATGGCTCTGATAGTCCTGAAAATGCTAAAATTGAGTTAGACTTTTTCTTTAAAGATTAGACTTTTTTTAAAATTTTTTCGAGTGCAGCTGGATAAAGTTTATGTTCAATTTTCAAAACTTTTTTAGCTAAGGTTTTTTCTGTATCGGATTTCAAAATTCTAACTTTTTTTTGTAAAATTATTTTTCCAGAATCTAATTTAGTATTAACGAAGTGCACCGTAGCCCCAGAGAATTTATCTTTATTTTCAATTGCTCTTCTGTGAGTATTTAAACCTTTGTATTTTGGTAATAGAGATGGATGAATATTTAAAATTGGATTTTTAAACTTTTTAATGAACCCAGAAGATAAAATTTTCATGAAGCCTGCCAAACAAATTAAATCAATTTTATTTTTTTTTAAATATCTTAATATTTTATGTTCCGCTTGCCTTTTTTTTGAATAATCTATTATATAATATTTAATCTTATTTTTTTTAGCAAATTCTAATCCTTTTGAAAATTTATTATTTGAAATTGTTAGATTAATTTTAATTTTTGATTTTTTATTCTTTGAATACTTGATTAAAGAAAGCAGATTACTACCTCTCCCAGAAATAAAAACAGAAATGTTTAAATTTCTACCAATTAATTTTTCCACTTAAATTTACTTTTTTTTTATTTTTCGATATTTTCCCAATTACATAAGGCTTAAATTTTGTATCGAAAGTTAATTTTACTTTATTGAGATTCTTTTTTTTTATTATTATACAGAAACCAACACCACAATTAAATGTTTTTAACATTTCTCTATTTGATACTCCTGAATTTTTAAGCCATTTAAAAATTTTTTGAGATTTAACTTTGTCTAAATCTATATCTGCACATAAATTGTTTGGAACAACTCTTTTAATATTATCTTCTATTCCACCACCAGTTATATTTGCACAACCATTGATAAGGTTTTTATCTATTAATTTAATAATTTCTTTTACATAAATTTTAGTTGGTTTTATCAATTCTTTTTTGAGATATTTATTTTTATTTATTTTAATTTTTTTTACTTTTAAAACTTTTCTGACAAGTGAAAAGCCATTGGAATGCAATCCATTTGATGGGATGGCTAAAATTAAATTATTATTTTTTATTTTATTAGTAAGAATATTTTTTTTTTCAACTAAACCAACAGAAAAACCTGCAAGATCAAATTTACCTGGTGAATATGTGCCTGGCATTTCAGCTGTTTCTCCCCCTACAAGATTACAGCCTGATAACTCACACCCTTTAATAATACCTTTAATAATTTCTTTCATTTTATTTAAATTAATTTTGTCTATTGAAATATAATCTAGAAATAAAAACGGTTTTGCACCTTGAACAATTAAATCATTTACGCACATTGCAACAAGATCTATACCGATTGTATTAAATTTCTTAATCTCATTTGCTATTTCTAACTTTGTTCCAACTCCGTCTGTACTAGTTACAATGTGAGGACTTTTGAGGTTTTTTGGTATACTTGAAATTGCACCAAATCCTCCAATGTTCTTAAATTCACCACTTTTGTTTGTTTTTTTGGTTAAATTAGATATGAAATCTATGAATTTATCAGCATTCTTTATGTTTACTCCACTATTTTTATATGTGATTTTTTGAGATTTCATAAATTATTAACAATGACTTTTTCTAAAAAAATAAACATTTATCTATACATTCTTTTTTTAGTTTTAATTATTATTTTTAGTGAGTTTTCCACAAATTTTGCAAAGGCCAAAAATTTTGTAATTAACGACATAGAAATAAAAGAAAAATACGATTTAAATTTTAATAAAATAAAGGTGGTTGATAAAGCCTTCAAAAAAGCTTTTAAAATATTAATATCAAAAATTTTACAAAGTGAAAACAAAAGTATTTTGAGATCCATAGACATTAACCAAATTAAAAGTTTCGTAGAGGGCTTTTCACTTATGGAGGAAAAATTTGTAGATAATAATTATCAAGCAAAAATTACTGTAGATTTTAATAAAAAAGATTTAATTAATTATTTTAATTCCAAAGGGATAATTACTTCATCCATAAATCCAATTGATGTCATGATATTGCCTATATTGATAGATTTAAAAAAAAATCAAATATTTTCATATTCAGATAATCCTTTTTTTTTGAATTGGAACTTAAATGATAAAAAATTTCATCAAATAAATTATATTTTACCCAACGAGGATATTGAAGATTTTTCAATAATTAGAAAAAATATTGGCGATATAGAAAATTATAATTTCAATGAAATATTTAATAAATATAATGTTAAAAATAGAATTTTACTTATTCTATTAAATCAAGATAACCTGCTTAAAGTTTTTTCTAAATTAAATTTAGAAAATAATGAGATGAACATAAATAAGAATTTTAATAATGTTAGTATGGAAAACTTAGACCAGATAAGTAATGCAATTTTAGATTTGAAAAATGATTATGAAAATAAATGGAAATCATTAAACGAAATTAATACGTCAATAATTCTTCCTATTAGATTGTCTATAGATTCAAATAATTTTTTATTATCAAATAATTTAGAAAACTATTTAAATGAGGTGGATTTAATTTCAAATTATAAAATTGAAAATTTTAATAGCAAGCAAATTATATATAAAATTATATTCAATAGTACTCCAGATAAGTTTTTAAAAATTATGGAAAATTCAAAATTTAAAATTGATACTTCTAAAGATGTTTGGAAATTACAATGAGCGAACTAAATCAATTATTACTTAATTTCGATCATAATATAGAATTCAACGAACATGATTATTATGTATCAACAAGTAATTACTTAGCCTTTAATTTAATTCAAAATTGGCCGAATTGGGAAAGAAAAATAATCAATATCTGTGGGGATACATTTTCAGGAAAAACACATCTGGCTAAAATTTTTCAAGATAAAAGTAATGCTTTATACTTGAGCCACAGCGATATTAACGATGATGTATTCAAAAAAATTAAGTTAAGTGAGGCTATTATAATTGATGATTTTGAAAAAATCAAAAATGAAAATTTGTTATACTCTTTGTTTAATTTGATTTATCAAGATAATAAGTACTTATTGATTTTATCAAACAAAATAATAAGTAAAATTAATTATAAACTTGATGATTTAAATTCCAGAGCAAAAAATTGTATATTTGCCAAAATTGAAAATCCAGATGATGATTTAATTTTTGCAATAATTGTAAAAAGTTTTTCAGATAGACAAATCAAATTAGAAAAAAAATTACTAGAATTTATTATAAAAAGGATAGAGAGATCTTATGGTAAAATTTACGAATTTATATATAAGGTTGACGAATTGAGTTTAAAAAAAAAGAAACCTATTAATTTAAAAACAATTAGGGAAATACTGTAAATTGAGTAAATATAGAACACATACATGCGGAGAACTAAATATCTCTAATAAAGGTCAAAAAATTGTTTTATCTGGATGGATTAACAAGAAAAGAGATCATGGAAATCTGTTATTTATTGATTTAAGAGACAATTACGGCCTCACCCAATGCGTTGTTGATAATGAAAATAAAGTATTTAAAGAGATAGAAAAACTTTCATTGGAGACTGTAATTAAAATATCAGGAGAAGTAATTGAGAGGAACAAAGATACAATTAATGAAAATTTATCAACTGGCGAAATAGAAATCTCAATTATTAATTTTGAAATACTTGGGCAAACAAAAGAACTGCCTTTGCCAGTTTTCTCAGACCAAGAATATTCTGAGGAGATTAGACTAAAATACAGATTTTTGGATTTAAGAAGAAAAAAAATTCATCAAAATATTATTTTAAGATCAAAAGTTATTTCATTTATTCGATCAGAAATGAATAACTTAGGATTTTTAGAATTTCAAACACCAATATTAACATCCTCTAGTCCAGAGGGTGCTAGAGATTTCTTAGTTCCGAGCAGATTAAATCCAGGGAAATTTTATGCATTACCTCAAGCTCCTCAACAGTTTAAACAATTAATAATGGTTTCAGGATTTGATAGATACTTTCAAATTGCACCGTGCTTTAGAGATGAAGATGCAAGAGCCGATAGAAGTCCTGGTGAATTTTACCAATTAGATTTAGAAATGTCATTTGTTGAGCAACAAGATGTCTTTGAAGTGGTAGAAAAATTGTTGGTTAAAGTTTTTAAAAATTTTTCAGATAAAAAATTACTTTTTGAGACTTTTCCAAAGATTTCCTATTCTGATGCTATGTTGAAATATGGATCTGATAAGCCAGATTTAAGAAATCCACTTATTATTTCTGATATTACAAAACTATTTGAAAGGGATGATATCAGTTTCGAAATATTTAAAAATTTAGTCAAAAAAGGTTCAATTGTAAGATCTATCGTTACTAAAAATACAAAAGATAAACCAAGAAGTTTTTTTGATGGAATTGATAAATGGGCAAAGGAACACGGTTCATCAGGTCTTGCTTATTTTACATTAGAAAAAAATGATAAAATAGTAGGAAAGGGACCAGTTGGTAAATTTTTTTCAGAAGCGTCTCTAGTCGAATTGATGAAAATCACAAATGCAGATATTGGAGATACTGTTTTTCTTTCTTGTGGTAAACAAAGTGACGTTGAGAAAATTTTATCAATTGCTCGAACTAGGATAGCAGAGGAGCTCAAAATTATTAAAGAAGATTATTTTGCTTTTTGTTGGATAGTGGATTACCCGATGTTTGAAATAGACGAACAAACCAAAAAAATAAGTTTTAGCCACAATCCATTTTCAATGCCACAAGGAGATATTAAAAACTTAGATTTAACAGATCCTCTTTCTTTAAAAGCTTATCAATATGATATTGTATGTAATGGTATTGAGTTATCATCTGGAGCCATTAGAAATCATGTACCTGAGTTAATGTTTAAGCTATTTGATATAGCTGGTTACTCCAAGAAAGATGTTGAAGAAAAATTTAGTGGAATGATAAATGCATTGAGTTATGGAGCACCACCTCATGGAGGTATTGCCCCAGGTATAGATCGAATAGTGATGCTTTTAGCTGACGAAAAAAATATTCGAGAAGTTACTATGTTCCCGATGAATCAAAATGCTCAAGATTTAATGATGAATGCACCATCTACAATTAGCGATAATCAATTGAAGGAATTAAACCTTAGTATTAAGAAAAAAACTTAATTACTTTTTACCTTTTAGATTAATTCTAATATCTGATAGATCGACCAATTTTCTTTTATAATCACTTCTTACAAATCCCTTACTTGTTATATCTTTAACTAGCTTTAAGAATTGATTTTGATCTTCAGAGTTTTCATTATTCAAATCATCTAATTTTTCTGATCCTCCAATAGATGGGGTATGTGCCAGATCTTCCCTGTTAAGATAAGATATTGCCAATTCTCTAAATATATAATCTAAAATTGAGCTAGCACTTAAAATTCTATCATTTCCATGAACTTTTCCTGATGGTTCAAATTTTGTTCCAACGTAAGCGTTTACAAACTCATCAAGAGGAACCCCATACTGCAAGCCCAAAGAAATTGCTATTGCAAAGTTATTCATTAGAGCTTTAACTAACTCACCTTCTTTGCTTGTATCTATAAATATTTCACCTATTTTTCCGTCCTCATATTCGCCAGTATGAAGATACACTTTATGATCACCTATCGTAGCTTTTTGAATGTAACCTTTTCTTCTATCTGGCATACTAAATCTTTTTCCAAGTTTTTCATTTAAATTACTTTTAAAGTTCTCTCCTAATTTGGTATCAATTTTTGAAGTGGTGGTTTGTGAAACTGAAGCACTAATTGATTTATCAATTATGTTTACTTTATTGTTATCTATCTTTTCTAAATTTTTTGTTTTTCTATTATCAAGCTTAACGTCCAGTATCTCAAATTTTCCATCCTCATTTTTTTCCAAATTTTGTAAGTTTTTCTCATTAACATCATCTAAATAGTGACTTACTTTAAAACTACATGTGTAATATGTCTCAACTAAATATTTTGCCATTAAATTTCCTTATTAAAATTGTATCGTAAGAAATTATGTATATACAAATTAATGTTATAGTCTAATTTAATTTTTACAATCTTAAATTGAAAAAATAACTAATTTTTATGTTGACATTTTTTAAAGAAATTTTCACGTGGTGGAATGGTCAGACATTTGGAACTAGACTGCAAACAATTTTTTTTGGGAAGTTGGTTGGTGAAGATGAATTAGGGAATAAATATTATCAAAATAAAAAAGGTAAACGGTGGGTAATATATAATGGAGAGGTTGAAGCATCAAAAATACCAAATGATTGGTATTCATGGATGCATTATACAAATAATAAAATTGAAAATTCACATAATTTAAAAAAATATAAATGGCAAAAAAACCATTTGCCGAACCAGACAGGGACAACAAACGCTTACAATCCTAAAAATAATAAAAATGCAACTGAAAAAAAATATAAATCTTGGCAAGATTAATTTTGCTTTAATTTTTATTCTACTTTTTCAAATAATTTTCTTAAAGGCAAATTCAGAAACTAATATATATAGTGAAAGTTTCGCAGAAATACTAGTTTTAGATAAAGTAAGTTCTAAAACAACAAAGTTAAAGTTAACAATTGGAGAAGAGTTTTTTTTTAAAAATTTAAATATAAATATTCTAAAATGTCAGAATTCAAAATTTGATGATGATCCTGAAGTAACAGCATTTATGCAAGTAATTGATTTGAAAAATAAAGATAAGGATAAGGTTTTTGTTTTCAATGATTGGACATTTGCATCTAGTCCATCAATAAGACCCTTTGACCATCCTATATACGATATATGGTTAAAAAAGTGCTATTCCTAAATTAATTTTTCTTTATCAAGCCAACTTACATTAAAGTCAGAATTAATAAATTTTTCATGATTTAATAAAGTTTTATGTAGATCTATTGTAGTAGTTATACCTTCAATTACGAATTCATCGAGAGATCTATTCATTCTTTGTATTGCTTCAGTTCTATTTCTTCCATGACAAATTAATTTACAAATCATGCTGTCATAATAGGGAGTAACCTTATAACCTTGAAATATTGCACCGTCTACTCTAGTTCTAAAACCTGAAGGTTGATGACACATTCCAATTGTTCCAGGCGAGGGTTGAAAATTTTTACTTGGATCCTCAGCATTTATTCTGCATTCAATTGCATGTCCTCTTGGATTAATATCATTTTGACTTAATGCTGTTTCACCTGTGTAAGCTATGTTAATCTGTTCTTTAATTATATCTATACCTGTAACCATTTCTGTTACTGGATGCTCAACTTGAACTCTAGTATTCATTTCTAAAAAATAGAATTTTCCTTCTTCATAGATGAATTCAACTGTTCCTGCACCCTCGTATCCTATTTGACTTACCATCTTTACAGTTTTGTTAAATAAATCTGACCTGATCGTATCTGTTAATACTGGGCTTGGAGTTTCTTCTATTAACTTTTGATGTCTTCTCTGTACTGAGCAATCTCTTTCGTGTAAGTGAACAGTTCTATTTTTTCCTGACAATACTTGAACCTCAATATGTCTTGGATTTTGAAAAAATTTCTCAATATAAACTTCATCATTTCCAAAAAATTTTTTTGCCTCTAATTTTGCAGTTAAAAATAAATTCTCAAAATCATTTTCATTATTTACTATTTTCATACCTTTTCCACCCCCACCGCCTGCTGCTTTTATCAGAACTGGAAAACCAATATTTTCAGATAATTTTTTAGCTTCTTTAATATCTGAAACACCACCCTCAGAACCCTCAATAACTGGTAAACCATATTGTTTAGCAATTTTTTTTGCTTGAATTTTATCTCCCATTTTACTTATTAAACTTGAAGATGGACCTATGAACTTAATATTATTATCTTCTAGGATTTTAGCAAATTCAGCATTTTCAGATAAAAAACCATATCCAGGGTGTACGGCTTCAGAATTTGTTAATTCTATTGCAGACATTATTGCTGGAATATTTAAATAACTATTAGATGGTTGATGAGGACCTACGCAAATACTTTCATCTGCTAATCTTACATGCATACTATTTCGATCAACATCCGAATGGATCGCGACTGTTGATATACCCCATTCTTTGCATGCTCTAATAACTCTAACTGCAATTTCTCCACGATTTGCAATCAGAATTTTTTTGAACATATTAGACTAAAATTGCTATAGTTTGTCCAAACTCAACTGGTTGACCATCCTCAACACAAATTTCTTTTATTGTTCCATCCATTGGGCAGGGAACATGGTTCATAGTTTTCATTGCCTCAACAATCATTATTGTATCACCCTTCTTAATTTTTCTTCCTTTTTCCGCAAATTTTTTACCTCCCGGTTCAGGTGCTAAGTATGCAGTACCAATAATTGGCGATGAAATCTTTGTTCCACTTATTTCGGGTGACTTGTTCTCTGTTTTTTCTATTTCTTGTTTTGAGGTATTTTTTATAACAGGAGTTGAATTTATTTCTTTTGTTTTTGAAACTTTAACTTTTAAATCTTTTTCAGTATATTCAATTTCCGTAAGATTAAATTCATCCAAATAATCACTTAACTCTTTAATAATATTTTTATTTATTTTCATTTTCTAAAAGCTCTTGCATTGATTTTATGGCCAAAATATAGCCATTTATTCCAAGTCCACAAATAATTCCAGTTACGACACCACTTATCATTGACCTATGTCTAAATTCCTCTCTTTTATAAATGTTTGATATGTGGACCTCAATTTTAGGTTTTTTAAATACATCTAATGCATCTCTTATAGCTACAGATGTATGACTGTAAGCTGCAGCATTAATTATAATACCATCGTAATTACCGACACTATTTTGTATTAAATTAACAATTTCACCTTCTACATTCGATTGTTTTATATCTAAATTTAAATTTAATTCTTTGGCCTTCTCATAACAAATCTCAATTAAGTAATTATAGTCTTTGCTACCATATTGAGATTGTTCTCTTTGACCTAATAGATTAAGATTAGGTCCATTAATGATAATTATTTTGTTCACTAAAAACTTATAATATATGAGAAAAAAAAATAAAATAAAAATAACAGTAAATGGTAAGCAAACTATTATAAATTCAAACTTTTCATTAAAAAATCTTGTTGATAAGTTAGAAATACCCCTAAACAAAATTGCAATAGAATATAACAGAGAAATTATTGATAAAAAAAAGATAAAAAAAATTCTTCTTTCTAAAAATGATAAAGTGGAAATTGTCCATTTTATTGGAGGGGGTTAATGGAAAATAAAGATAAATTTATAATTGCAAAAAAAAATTATTCTTCGAGACTAATTGTCGGTACAGGAAAATATAAATCTATGAAGGAGTGTGCTAAAGCAATAAAAATCTCAGGTGCAGATATTGTGACGGTTGCAGTAAGAAGAGTAAATATATCAGATAAAAATAAACCTTTGTTGATGGATTATATAAACCCAAAAAAAATTACCTATCTTCCAAATACTGCGGGATGCTTTAGCTCAGGTGAAGCTTTAAGGACACTTAGATTAGCAAGGGAAATTGGAGGATGGAAATTAGTAAAACTTGAAGTTTTGGGAGATAAAAAAACATTATTTCCAGATGCAATTGAAACGCTTAAATCTACTGAAGTTTTAACAAAAGAGGGATTTAAAGTTATGGTTTATTGCAATGACGATCCTTTGATGGCAAAAAGATTAGAAAATGCCGGAGCGTGTGCAATAATGCCTTTGGCTGCACCAATAGGCTCAGGATTAGGTATTCAAAATAAAATTAATTTGAAAATAATCAGAAATCAAACAAAGCTGCCTGTTATTGTCGATGCAGGCATAGGACAAGCATCTGATGCAACTCAGGCAATGGAACTAGGTTGTGATGGCGTCTTAATTAATACAGCAATAGCTAAAGCTAAAAACCCTTATGAGATGGCTGAGGCAATGAAATATGCAGTAATCTCAGGCAGAAAATCATTTCTATCTGGAAGAATTAATCCAAATTTATTTGGATCTGCATCAACCACTAATAGTGGAATTATTTAACTTTCTTCTTAACAAACTTTCTTTTTTTAAATTTTCTTTTTTTAAATGTTTTTTGAATAATATAATTTGAGTTTTCTTTTGTGGTAACAACTTTCTGTAAATTTTCAATTTTTTCAATTTTATCCAATATTTTCCCAGATTTAGATTTAAACTCTATTAAGTACTCGGTTAAATTTAACTCTTCGGAATGAGTAATATTTATTTTAATTTTATTTTTTTTTTCAAAATATTTTAAATCATCAATAAATTGATTTTCTATAAAATCTGAAATTTTATTATTAATTTTTAAATCAATAATTTTGGAACTATTTTCCAAAGATTTTATTTCGATTAATTTTATAATTTTTTGTGCAAAAGTTTCGTTTGTTAGTTTAATTAACCATTTTATATTGCTTTCTCGAAGTCTTTGTCTTGACATTTCTAATAAACCAAAATTACTTATTTTACCAATTTGAATTCTAGCTCTATCATTACGGCATTTTTCTTTTAATTTTCTTTCAACTTGCCTTCTATTTCCAAAATTTAACATATCAATAAAGTCAATTATTATTAATCCAGATAAATCTCTGATTTTAATTTGTCTTGCTATTTCTTCCGCAGCTTCTAAATTTGTATCTAAAGCAGTACTTTCAACATTTTTTTGTTTAATTGATTTTCCAGAATTAACATCTATAGAAATTAAAGCTTCAGTAGGATTTATTACCAAATAACCACCTGAACTAAGTTTTACTTCTGTCTTAAAGATTTCAAAAAGTTTTTTTTCAATATTTTCTTTAAAAAATAATGGTATTTTATCTCTGTGCTTTTTAACTTTTTTTAATTGTTTTGGCATCATTACCTTCATATAATTTTTTGCTTTCTGATAGCCCTCGTTACCTTCTACAATGATATTTTGAGTTTCATCATCGTACATATCTCGAATACTTCTTTTAATAATATCGCTTTCTTGATGGATAAGAGATGGAGCTAAAGAATTCATTGCATTACTCTTAATCGAGTCCCAAACTGTTATTAAATTTATTAAATCACCATTAATTTCATTTTTTGTTTTATTTGATCCTGCTGTTCTTACAATTATTCCCATTTCTTTTGGAATTTCTATTTCATTAAGAATATTTCGAATTTTTTTTCGATCTCCTGGATTAAATATCTTTCTTGAAATACCACCTCCTTTGGCTGTGTTAGGCATAAGCACTATATATTTTCCTGCTATGGATATAAATGTGCTCAGTGCAGCTCCCTTCAAACCTCTTTCATCTTTTAAAACCTGTACCAAGATAACTTGATTAGGTTTTATAACTTCTTGAATTTTATACCTCTTTGAGGGAAATCTTTTTTGTATTTTTTCGTCTTTTTTTTCTTCTAAATCTTCATCTTTTTTTTCAACTGGATCTTCAATTTTTATTTCGTCTTCTCCATCTAAAATTTTATTTTCTATGCTTTCACTCTCTTTAGATAATTCTTCTCTAACTTTTTCCTCTTCCTCTTTAATTTTTTCTAAATCGCTTTGAGGTATTTGATAGTAATCTGATTGAATATCATTGAATGATAAAAAACCATGTCTTTCTCTTCCAAAATCAACAAAAGCAGCTTGTAAAGATGGTTCAATACGACTTACTTTTCCTAGATAAATGTTATTTTTTATTAATGTATTGTTGATACTTTCATATTCATAATCTTCAATATGATTTTCATTTTTAAGAACAACTCTTGTTTCATTTGGATGCGATGCATCAATGTATAAATTTTTTGACATAAATTTTGATTTTTTTTCATTTGTTTATTTTTAAATTCGGTGCCACAACATTACCAAATTCATTATCTAAATTAAACATAAATGAGCTCAATAATAAAAAAAGTTCTATCCCTATCAATACTGACAATGTTAGTAACTTTGATTGGTATATTTTCAATTTTATGGATTTATTCCAATAAGCTACCAGACTACAAATTCTTAAAAAACTATAAACCTCCTGTGTCTAGCAAGCTATATTCAGGTAATGGGGTATTGGTTAGTGACTTTTCGTCTGAGAAGAGAATATTTGTGCCATTTGAGGCCATACCAAATGTTGTAATCAACTCTTTCTTGTCTGCAGAGGATAAAAATTTTTTTCACCATCCTGGGGTGGATGCAAAAGGAATTGTTAGAGCTATTAAGAATAATATCAAAAATGCTCTAAAATCTAAAAGGTTGGAAGGAGCCTCAACTATAACCCAACAGGTTGCTAAAAATTTTTTACTATCAAATGAAGTAAGTTTTGACAGAAAAATTAAAGAAGCAATTTTAGCTTTTCGAATTGAAAGAGCTTTAAGCAAGAAGAGAATTTTAGAGCTTTATCTCAACCAAATATATTTAGGTGAAGGAAGTTATGGAATAGCTTCTGCTAGTTTGAGATATTTTGATAAATCAATTAACGAATTAAATTATTCAGAGGCAGCTTTACTAGCAGCGCTACCAAAGGCTCCAAGCAGATATAATCCTTATAAAAACATAAATCTAGCTAAATACAGAAGAGATCTTGTTTTAAAAAATCTTTATGAAAATGAATATATAGATCAAAATTTATTAAATGAATTTATAAATACAGAGATTAAACTTAGTAAAAGACAAAGAATATATTTAGAAGACACTAGATATTACGTTGAAGATGTAAGAAAAAAAGTAATTGATACATATGGTTTTGATAAAGTTTACAAACAAGGTTTTAATATTAAAACTCCAATTGATTTAAAATTACAAACTATAGCTTCAGCAGCATTAAGAAAAGGTTTAGAACAATATGATAGAAGAAGAGGTTGGAGAGGTTCTTTAGTAAATAAAAAAATAATCAAAAATTGGAATAAAAATTTAGATAAGTTCAAATTAGAAAAATCTTTAGGATGGCAAATAGCAATTATAAAGAAAATAAATAAATTTGAGGCAAATATAGAAACTGAAAAAAATGTTAATGGTAAAATTAAATTTGAAAACTTAAATTGGACAAGAAAAAATATAGACGAGTTATTTAAAGTTGGAGATTTAGTTTATGTAAAAAAAATTAATCAGGAAGACTATGAATTAAAACAATTACCTGCTGTAAATGGTGGAATGGTTGTGATGGATCCCTTTACTGGAAGAGTTTTGGCAATGGCTGGGGGATTTAGTTTTAGTAAAAGTGAATATAATAGAGTTACACAAGCTAAAAGACAACCTGGATCAGCATTTAAGCCATTTATATATGCGCTAGCTTTAGAGAATAATTTTACACCCTCTACCTTAGTTTTAGACGCCCCAATTGTTCTTGAACAAGGGAGTGATTTAAAGATGTGGAAACCAGAAAACTATGGAAAAAAGTTTTATGGTCCCTCAACATTAAGAACGGGTGTAGAAAAATCAAGAAATTTAATGACTGTAAGAATTGCTCAAGAAATTGGATTAAAAAAAATCACAAATTTTTCAAAAAAACTCAAAATATATGAAAGACCTGAGGAATTGATGTCAATTTCACTAGGCTCAGCAGAAACTACTCTGTTAAAGATGACAAGCGCTTACTCGTCTTTTGTGAATGGAGGAAAGTTAGTTGAACCAATATTTATAGATAGAATTCAAGATAGTGAGGGAAAAACAATTTTTAAAAATCAGTTAAGATTTTGTAAAAATTGCGACTTGATTTCATACACAAGTGAAAATCTTCCTCAAATAAAAAATAATTATAAACAAATTTTTTCACCTCAAACAGCTTATCAAATGACTTCCATTTTAGAAGGAGTTGTTCAAAGAGGAACAGGAAGAAAATTAAAAGATCTTAATTTACAATTAGCAGGTAAAACGGGAACGACCAATAAAAATACCGATGCATGGTTCATTGGTTTCACTTCAAATTTAGTAATTGGAGTTTATGTAGGTTTTGATAATCCAAGAACATTAGGAAAATTTGAAACAGGATCAAAAACTGCTCTACCTATTTTCAAAGAATTTGTTAAAAATTCGGTCAATAATCATGAGGCAAGACCATTCAAAGTAGCAAAAGGAATTAAAATGATGGTCATAGATGCATCTACTGGTAAAAAAGCTGACAGTAATTCTAAAAGTACTATTATTGAATCTTTTAAAGAGGAAAAAATTGCAAATAATAATAAAATTGATATTGATAATATTGGTGATGTATCAAAAACAAATATTTTAAAGTTTTATTAAAATGGACTTAGAAACAAGTAATTTAATTAAAGAGATAAACAAAATAATATTAAGAATTAAGGAGTTTCTTTGAAAAAAATAAACTTAATTCTAAACTTGATGAATTAAATAATAAAATTGAGAGCCAAAACTTCTGGCAAGACAGAAAATCATCAGAAAAAATTTTAAAAGAAAAAAAAAATTTAGAACTTTTAGTTGGATCGTTTAGTAATTATGAAAATGAGTTTAAAGAAATAGAAGAAATTTTAGATCTTGCTATATCTGAAAGCGATAAATCATTACAAGATGAAAGCTTCGATAAATTACAAGCTTTAAAATCTGGATTGAAAAAATTAGAGATAAAATGTTTTTTATCTAACGATAGTGATAATCTTGATAGTTACTTAGAATTTCATGCTGGTGCAGGTGGAACAGAAAGTCAAGACTGGGCTGAGATGCTTAGAAGAATGTACATGAAATGGGCATCAAACAAGGGATATTCTGTCGAACTAATTAGTGAGCACAGAGGAGATGAGGCAGGAATTAAATCATCTACAATAAAAATATCGGGCAACTATATTTATGGTTATCTAAAATCAGAGTCAGGTATTCATAGATTGGTGAGAATTTCTCCATTCGATTCAGGGGCACGAAGACATACGAGTTTCGCTAGTGTTTGGATTTATCCAGTTGTAGATGATAAAATAGACATTGAGATTATTGAAAAAGATTTAAGGATAGATACTTATAGGTCAAGTGGTGCTGGTGGACAGCATGTAAACACAACCGATAGTGCAGTAAGAATAACGCATATCCCAACTAAAATAGTTGTACAATGTCAAAATGAAAGATCACAACATAAAAATAAAGAAACATGTATGAATATGCTGAGAGCCAGACTTTATGAACATGAGCTTCAAAAAAGAGAAAAACAAAACGAAAATATAGAAAGTTCGAAATCTGATATTGGGTGGGGACATCAAATTAGATCTTATGTATTGCACCCATATCAGATGGTTAAAGATAATAGAACTAATTTTGAAAGCTCAAATCCTGAAAAAATACTCGATGGCGAAATTGATAATTTTCTTGAGAGCTCATTGTATAAAATAAATGCGTAAATACTTATTTATAATACCAATTACTATAATATTTTTATTTGCATCAATTATTACTTATTTAAATTTTTTTGGTATCAAAACAGATAAATTTAATAAATTAATTTATTCAAAAATAAGTCAAATAAACCCAAAACTATCATCTGAAATTAATGATGTATTCATAAAATTAGATATCAAAGAACAGACAATAAAGCTTGAGACTTCAAACGTTAAATTACAAATTGTAGAAGAATATCTCTATTTAGATAAAATTATTTCAAAACTCAGTATATCTAATTTGTTTAATAATAGATCAATTCAGAGTTTAGAAATTCTACTAAGGGAAGATGAAATATCAAATTTTAAAAGTTTTATTTCAGAGTATGATTATAACTTCTCAAGAGAATTAATTTTAAGTCAAATTAAAAAAGGCAAGATTAAAGCATCAATTGTTCTAGATTTTCAAAATAATAACAAAACATTTGATTATAGTATTTTAGGAAAGGTAACAAATGCACAAATAAACCTTTTAAACAAAGGTGAATTAGAGAAAATCTCTTTTAATTTTATATCAGATCAAAAACAACATTTCATAAATGATTTACAATTTATTTATGAAGATATTAATTTTAACTCAGAAACTATATCAGTCAAAAAACATGACAATAGTTTTATAATTAACGGTGATATATCAAATAAAAAACAGGTTTTTGATATAAAAAAATTGCAAAGAAATTTAGATTATAACTTTGATTTTATTGAAAATTCAGAAGTAAATCTTTCATCAAATAATAAGTTTTCATTCAGTCTAATTAATAAAAAAAAAATTGATAAATTTGAATTAAAATCAAAAATCAATTTTGACGAAATAAAATTTAAGAAGAATTTAAATTTACCAATTAATATTAATAATGGTGAATTAAAACTTGATTATAAAAATCACATATTTGATATAAATGTAAATTCAAAAATTTATTTTCTAAGTGATGAAAAGAAACAACCAAATTTAGGAGATGCTAAATTTTTAATTTCAAAAAAAAAAAATGAAAATATAAAATTTAAGGGAAATTTTTCTAACAGAGGAAATAAAATAAATTCTGATCAAATTAAAGAAATAATTAATATTGATAACAAATTAATACCTAGTCAGGATTTACAATTTGATTCAAATAACTCAATTGAATTTGAATTTAATAAAAAAAATACGATAGAAAAATACAAATTAAATTCAAATTTAAAAATTAGTAAATTAGAGATCTCACATAATGGTAGCAATTTAAAGAGGTTTTTGCCTGAATATAAAGATATAATAATCTTCAAAGATAATTTAATTGAAATAAATATAAATAAAAAAATTAAAGATATAAAATTAAAAGGATTATATTCATTAAATAATAACTTATCTGACAGTTATAAAATTGATTTAATCCAAAACTCAGAGACTTTAGATTTTGATGCTAATATTAATTTAAACAATCTCTTTTTAAATTTTAAATCACTTGAATATAAAAAAAATAAAAAAATTAATTCTAATCTAATCATGAAAGGTCGATATAAAGATGATTTAAAATTTAACCAAATTGAATATAAAGAAAATCTGAATACTATACAGGTAAGTAATATAACATTATCAAAAAAATATAAAATTAAAAATATTGATTCTGTAATTTTGAATTATGAGAATTTAAATCAAAAATTAAATAATATTAAATTTCAAAAAAAAAATGATAATCGATATAAACTTTCAGGTAGTGAGTTTGACGCTCAATTACTCATTTCAAATTATTTAAAGGGCGAAAATACTAATAACATTTTTGAGAGATTTGAAAATATAAACGCAAACATATCAGTTGAACTTAATAATATATTTATAGATAAAAACAGTAAACTGTCCAACTTAGTCGGTGAGATTTTATTAAAAAAAAATGATGTTATTTCTGCTGAAATTAGCTCTAAAATTAACAATAAAAATGATTTTTCACTATCTATAAAAACTAATACTAGAGATGAGAAAGTTACTAATTTGTTTATTGAAGAACCTGAACCATTTATAAAAAACTACAAGTTTATTAAAGGCTTTACTGAAGGAAAGCTTTCCTATGGGTCTATAGAAAAAAATAATGAAACAAAAGCAAATCTAAAAATATTTGATTTTAAAGTTCAAGACGTTCCTGTTCTAGCAAAATTACTTACACTTGCCTCTCTTCAAGGTATTGCAGATATTCTTACAGGAGAGGGTATTCGATTTAATGAATTTGAAATGAATTATGAATCAAACCAGTCACTTACTAACATAAATGAAATGTATGCTATTGGACCAGCAATTTCTATTTTAATGGAGGGCTATATTGATAGAAATAAACTAACAAGTCTTAGAGGCACTCTGGTCCCAGCTACCACAATAAATAAAACAATATCAAAAATTCCCTTATTAGGAGATATTTTGGTAGGGAAAAAGGTTGGTGAAGGAGTTTTTGGCGTAAGTTTTAAAATCAAAGGTCCACCAAAAGATCTAAAAACTTCTGTAAATCCTATTAAAACTCTTACACCAAGATTTATAACTAGAACTTTAGAAAAGTTAAAAAAAAATTAAATAATAATTTTAAAATGCTTTTTCTTTCCAACTGAAAGTTTAATAAAACCTTTATTTTCAAACAATTTTTTACTTATTAATAATTTTCCGTCTTCAATTTTCTCATTATCAATTTTAATTCCATTGTTTTGAATTAATCTTCTTATTTCACTTTTTGATAATTCATTATTTGTATATTCTATCAAGCTAATTATATCTTTTCCTATTAAGTCACTTCCAATTTTAACACTAGGTAAATGTTCTCCAGTTGAATTTTCTTTAAACGTAGATTTTGCCAATTCTTCAACTTTTTTTGTTTCAATTTCCCCATGCAACATCTTTGTAGCTTCATTAGCTAATAAAATTTTCAAATCGTTAATATTTTCATTTTTGATATCTTCTATTTTTTCTAAAGATAAATCTGTGAACATTTTTAGAAACTTGATAACGTCCCGATCATCTGTGTTTCTCCAAAATTGCCAATAGTCATAGATAGATAGTAGATTTTTATCCAACCATACTGCTCCACTTTCAGTCTTTCCCATTTTGGCTCCTGAGGCCAGAGTTATAAGAGGGGTTGTCAATCCAAAAACTTCTTTTGATGAATATCTTTTGATTAAATCAACACCATTAACAATGTTTCCCCATTGGTCTGATCCTCCAATTTGAAGAAGACAATTATGTTTTTTATTCAATTCAAGAAAGTCATATGCTTGAAGTATCATGTAATTAAATTCCATATAACTTAAAGACTGTTCTCTATCCAAACGAAGTTTTACACTATCAAAACTCAACATTTTATTGATTGTAAAATGTTTCCCTATATCTCTTAGAAAAGAAATATAGTTTAACTCTTTTAACCAAGAATAATTATTTACAAATATAGGAGATGTCGCCTTATTTTCAGTGTTAAGATATTTTTTTAAAACAAGCTCAATACTTTTAATATTTTTTTCAATTTCACTTTCATCTAAAATTTTTCTTGTTTTATCTTTTCCTGATGGGTCTCCTATCCTAGTTGTTCCTCCACCTAGCAAAACTATTGGCTGGTGTCCATGCTTTTGCAACTGCCTCAAACACATGATTTGTAATAAACTCCCTACATGTAGACTTTGAGCAGTACAATCAAATCCTATGTACCCTTTAATACTTTTTTTATTTAGCACATTTGAAAGTTCTACCTCATCTGTACATTGATAGAAGAAGCCCCTGTTTTTAAATTCTCTTATAAAATCTTTCATAATTTAGTATTTTCAATATACATATTTATTTAAAAATAATAATCAATAATGGACAATTGCATTACTTCTTTAGGTTTAATGAGTGGTACTTCTTTAGATGGGATAGATGCAAGTATAATTAATTCAGATGGAAAATCACAGCTTGAGGTAAAAGTAAACCATTTTTATGAATATAAAGCCGAGTTTAGACAAAAATTAAGAGATTATATTAAAAATATTAATTCAATAGAGGATATAGAAAACAGTACAATTGAATATAAAAATATTGAGAAAGAAATCACTCTTCTTCATTCAGATATATCAAAAAAATTGATATCTAAGCATAATACCGATGTAGATCTAGTAGGTTTTCATGGACAAACAATTATTCATAAACCCGAAAAAAAATATTCAATCCAAATCGGAGATCCAAATTTATTATCTCAATTAATTCAAAAAAAAGTCATTTTTAATTTTAGAAAAAAAGATATTGAAAATAATGGAGAGGGCGCACCTTTAACACCAGTATATCACTCTTTGTTATCAAAAAAGATTTTTCCTAATGAGGCATGTATTTTTTTAAATATAGGAGGGGTTTCCAATTTTACTTACTGTAGTAATGAGGAATTAGTTGCTAAAGATATAGGACCTGGAAATGTTTTATTAGATGAATATTTAAAAAAAACAAAAAATATAGATTTTGATAAAAACGGCGAAATTGCCTCTACAGGTCAAATCAACATGGATATCATAAATCAATTTATCGAGCATGATATTTACAGTTCAGAAGATAGACATTCCTATGACAGAAATGAGTTTGATTTTAATTTTATTAAAGGATTATTTTTTGAGGATGCTGTTGCAACTCTTAATTATTTTACTGCCTTAATTATTTCAAATTATTTAAATGATAATTTTATAAATTGCTCTAATGTTATTTTATGTGGAGGTGGCAGAAAAAATAAAACATTAGTTCAAAATTTGAAAAGTTTATTAAAAAAAAATATTTTTGACATAGATAAATTTAATTATGACGGAGATTTTATAGAGTCCCAAGCATTTGCTTATTTAGCAATAAGATCGTATCTTAAAAAAAATATATCATTTCCTTCTACAACAAAAGTAAGTAAACCAATTTCAGGTGGAGAGACTTTTAAAAATTATTAATATAGAGCTGTTTCTTTTTTTATATATTTATTCAAAGATTTAATAAGAGCAATATCAGCTTTTGAGAAGAAATGATTTGCTTCTATAATAGAATCAAATTCTACTTTAATTCCTTTTTGAGAACTTAGTCTTTTGTTTAAATCGTTAATGTGTTCAACAGGAACCAATTCATCTTTTTTACCATAAATCATTATTCCTGATGTAGGACACGGTGATAAAAATGAAAAATCATAAACATTTGGTTGAGGTGAAATTGCAACAAATCTATTTATTTCTGGTCTTCTCATAAGTAATTGCATTGCAATTAATGATCCAAAGGAAAATCCTGAAATCCAACATTGTGAATTATCAAAGTTTTCTCGCTCCAACCAATCTAGTGCAGCAGCAGCATCTGCTAGCTCTCCTTGGCCATTGTCAAATTCTCCATCACTTTTGCCAACTCCTCTAAAGTTTACTCTACACACTGAAAAGTCGTTATCCATAAAAGTTTGAAATGTATCAACAACAACTTTATTATTCATAGTTCCACCATATTGAGGGTGTGGGTGCAAAACTAATGCAATTGGAGATGTATTTTTTTTACTTTTATAATATTTTGCTTCTAACCTTCCTGCAGGTCCAGGAATAAATATTTCCACAATTTTGTTATCTGCTGTTGTCATTGATAATTAATCTCAAAAAAAAATTATATTTTTCTATCAAAATTGAGCGACAAAATGCAAGTTCAAAAATTTTTCTGAAACTTGACTATTTTAGTCGGGTATATATATAAACCGCATAAATTAACAATAATATGAAATTATCAAGTAAAGGAAGATACGCAGTTATGGCACTTGCAGATCTAGCTAAATTTGATCCTAATGAGCCAGTTTCTTTAAGAGATATTTCTTTGAGACAAGGAATATCTTTAGTTTATCTTGAACAATTATTTTTGAGACTAAAAAAAAATAATATTGTTAACAGTGTCCGTGGAATTAAAGGTGGATACGTTCTTTCTAAAGAAGCTTCGAGTATTAAAATTTCGGATATTTTGTTTGCAGTCGACGAGAAAGTTAAAACTATAGGATGTGAAAAACATTCAAAAAAAGGGTGTAATGGTAAAACTGCAAAATGCATTACTCACAATCTCTGGGATGAATTAGAAGATTATATAAATAATTTTTTTGAAAAAAAAAGTCTTAGAGATTTACTAAATCAACCATCGAATAGATTATAGATGAGAGATAAACAAATAGAAGATTTAAAAGAATATAAATATGGATTTACAACTGATATAGAAGATATCAGAGCCCCAAAAGGTTTAAACGAAGATATAATTAAATTTATATCTAAAGTTAAAAAAGAACCTGATTGGATGTTAAGTTTTAGACTTAAAGCATTCGAAAGATTTAAACAATTGAAAGAGCCAAATTGGCAAAAACCGAAGTATCCAAAAATAGATTATCAAGACCTGTATTACTACTCAGCACCAAAAAGTATGAAGAATAAGCCAAATAGCCTTGATGAACTAGATCCAAAACTTTTAGAAACTTATAAAAAACTTGGAATACCACTTGAAGAACAAAAAAGATTAAATGGAATAGCAGTAGATGCAGTTTTTGACTCTGTTTCAGTTGCAACAACATTTAGAGAAGAGTTAACAAAACATGGAATTATTTTTTGTCCAATATCTGAAGCTATTCAGAACCACCCTGAACTTGTTAAAAAGTATTTGGGTTCAGTTATACCTACTACAGATCATTTTTTTGCGACTTTAAATTCTGCTGTATTTACCGATGGATCTTTTGCATATATTCCGGAGGGAGTGAGATGTCCAATGGAATTATCAACATATTTTAGAATCAATGCATCTAAAACAGGTCAGTTTGAAAGGACATTAATAGTTGCTGATAAAGGGAGCTATGTCAGTTATTTAGAAGGGTGCACTGCTCCTATGAGAGATGAAAATCAACTACATGCTGCGAATGTAGAATTAGTTGCATTAGATGATGCAGAAATTAAATATTCAACTGTTCAAAATTGGTATCCTGGAGATAAAGATGGAAAGGGTGGAATTTATAACTTTGTTACTAAAAGAGGACTCTGCAAAGGTAAAAATTCTAAAATTTCCTGGACACAAGTTGAAACAGGATCAGCAATAACATGGAAATACCCAAGTTGCATACTTAGAGGAGATAATTCAGTTGGTGAATTTTATTCAATCGCAATCACAAACAACTATCAAAAAGCAGATACAGGCACTAAAATGATACATTTAGGAAAAAATACAAAAAGTAAAATCATTTCCAAAGGTATATCAGCTGGTAATTCAGATATGACTTATAGAGGCCTGGTTGATATATCGCCAAAGGCAAATAATTCAACAAATTATACTCAATGTGACTCCCTATTAATGGGAAACAAATGTGGAGCACATACAGTCCCTTACATTAGAAATAAGAATTCAGAGTCAAATATTGCTCATGAAGCAACAACATCTAAAATAAGTGAAGATCAATTGCATTATTGTCAACAAAGAGGTTTAAATCCAGAGGAAGCAGTTGGGTTAATTGTTAATGGTTTTTGTAAAGAAGTTTTACAACAACTTCCTATGGAATTTGCAGTAGAGGCACAAAAATTAGTCGGTATAAGCTTAGAAGGAAGTGTGGGATAATGTTAAAAATAAATCAATTAAACGCAAAAATTGACAATAAACAAATTCTAAAAGGATTTTCTCTTAATATTAGTCCTGGTGAAGTACATGCAATAATGGGTCCAAATGGATCCGGTAAAAGTACATTATCAAACATTTTATCAGGAAAAAAAGGGTACGAGGTTTCTGGAGAAATCCTATTTGAAGACAAAGATTTGTTTGAACTTGAAACCGAGGAAAGAGCCCATAAAGGTATCTTTTTAGCCTTTCAATATCCTTTAGAGATACCAGGTGTTAACACTAACATTTTTTTAAAAACATCATTAAATGCGGTCAGAAAAGCAAGAGGTGAAAAAGAATTAGATGCAATAGAATTTTTAAAACTAGTAAAAGAAAAATCTAAAGAATTAAAATTTGACGAAGAAAAATTAAATAGACAATTAAATGTTGGTTTTTCTGGAGGTGAAAAAAAGAAAAATGAAATTCTACAAATGTCATTACTGGCTCCTAAATTATCAATCTTAGATGAAACAGACTCTGGTTTAGATATTGATGCCTTAAGGATTGTTGCTGATGGAGTTAATACATTAAGAGATAACAAAAATTCATTTTTAATTATTACACACTATCAAAGGCTACTCGATTATATAAAACCTGATTTTGTTCATGTTTTAATGAATGGTAAAATTATTAAATCAGGAGGACCAGATTTAGCTATTGAATTAGAAAAAAAAGGATATGAAAGTTTTAACTAGATGAAAGAACAACTACAAAAAGATTTTGATAATATTATTAGAAATTTAAATCTATCTCAAAAAGATATTGAAATAAAAAAGTTTTGTTTAGATAATTTTATAGACAAAGGTTTCCCAAACAGAAAAAATGAAGATTGGAAATTTTCAGACTTGAATCAAATAATAAAAAAAAATATTGGAGAATTAAGTTTTTATAGCGATTATACATCTACCAACAAAATTGATACATCTATATTTGTAGATGGTCTCGAGCATAATAAAATAGTATTCGTAAATGGCAGAATTGAAAAAATTGATTTTAATTATGAAAGTAAGGATCAAATAGAAATAATTGATCAATCAGAAACTATTAATAAATTTAATGCTAAAAACTCTCTATCTGATTTAAACAATGCTTTTACAAATAAATCATTTAAAATTCTGGTTAAAAATGGATATGAATTGATAAAGCCCCTTATTATTTATCATACTACTACTTCAAAAATTTGGTCCAAAAATATAAACTTAAAACTAGATTTTGAACTAGATAAAAATAGTTCATTAAGAGTAATTGACTATTTTAACGATACATCTAAGAAAAATTTTATTAATATTTTTTATAACTTTGATTTAAAAGAAAATTCAATTTTAAAAAATTATAAATTAGATAAATTTCAAAACGATAATATAAAATATTTTTTCAATAATATTGAACAAGAAAAAAATAGTATTTCAGAAACCTTTATTTTATCCTCAGGATCTAATTTCTTAAAAAATGAGATAAATTGCGACTTAAATGGAGATTATGCATCAGCATTTGTAAATGGTATTTTCTCTCTAAATAACAACAATCATCATGAAATCCGGACAACTATAAATCACCTTACTGAAAATACAAAAAGCTATCAGTTAATAAAAAGTGTTTTAGAGAAAAATTCAAATGCCGTTTATCAAGGAAAAATATTTGTCAATTCAGATGCACAAAAAACTGATGGTTATCAACTAAGTAAAGCAATATTGCTAGATAAAGAGTCAGAGTTCAACGCGAAGCCAGAGTTAGAAATTTATGCTGACGATGTTAAATGTTCACATGGTTCTGCATCGGGTAGTTTAAATGAGGATTCAATATTTTATTTGATGTCTAGAGGTTTAAGTTATCAGCAATCAAGAGAGTTATTAATAAATGGTTTTTTACTTGATGTAGTAGAAAAAATAACAGACTCAGAAATAAAAAACCTTATTAAAAATATGATTGGAATAAAAGAATGAACATAGACAATATAAAAAAAGAGTTTCCAATATTTGATGAAAAAATTCAAAATAATGATTTAGTTTATTTAGACAGTGCAAACTCTTCACAAAAGCCAAGGGTGGTAATCGACAGAATATATGATTTTTATTCTAAGGAGTTTTCTAACGTAGGTAGAAGTGTTCATTATTTGGCTGTAGCAGCAACCAATCTTTATGAAAATACAAGAACATCAGTTCAAAGATATATTAATGCAAAAGATAAGAACGAAATTGTATTTACCAAAGGTGCAACAGAAGCAATCAATCTTGTAGCTAATACTTTCGGACAAAAATATTTAGAAGAAGGTGACGAAGTATTATTAACAGAGCTTGAGCATCACTCTAATTATGTTCCTTGGCATTTCCTAAGAAATTCAAAAAAAATCAAAATTGAATTCGCAGAGATTAATGAGGCAGGTGAGGTAACAATAGATGCAATAAAAAATAAAATAACAAATAAAACAAAAATTATAAGTGTTACACATCTATCAAATGTAACCGGAGCAATATTACCAATTAAGGAAATTGTAGAACTTGCCCACTCAAAAAATATCCCTGTTTTAGTAGATGGTTGCCAGGGAGCGCCACATTTAAAATTAGATATGCAGGAATTAGATTGTGATTTTTATGCTATATCAGGACATAAGATGTACGGTCCAACAGGAATTGGGGTTTTATACGCAAAAAAAAAATGGTTAGATGATCTTCCGCCATATCAAGGTGGTGGAGGAATGATAAATGAAGTTAAAAAAACTGGAATTTCTTATGGTGAGTTACCAAATAAATATGAAGCAGGTACAATGGCAACAGCCCAAGTAATTGCATTTAACGAATCTATAAAATTTATGGAAGAAGTTGGTATTGAGAATATCGAGAAGCATGAGAAAGAGTTACTGGATTACGGATTAGATATTTTGAGGAAAAATAATTCAATAAAAATTATTGGTAATCCAAAAAATAAAGGTGGTGTCATTTCTTTTACCATAGAAGGTGTTCACCCTCATGATGTAGCCACTATTCTTGATGAGGACGGAGTAGCAATTAGAGCAGGACATCATTGTTGTCAAATATTACACGAAAAGCTTAAACTCTCAGCTACTGCAAGAGCATCATTTGGAATATACAATACAAAAGATGATATCGATCAATTAAGTAAATCAATAGAAAATTGTAAAAAAATATTTAACATATAATGGACCTAAAAGAATTATATCAAGAAATTATTTTGGATCATGGAAAAAACCCGAGAAATTTAAGAAAAACTGAAAACTTTAATAAAGATGCTAAAGGACATAATCCTTTATGTGGAGACAATGTTCATATCTATTTAAAATTAAACGAAAACAAAAAAGTCGAAGATATTTC
>CACMRY010000005.1 GCA_902616205.1 uncultured Pelagibacteraceae bacterium | reverse complement strand
AATTTTGTCCTAATTTTATTAAATATTTACTCATTATATTCTTACCATATCATCTTTATGAATAACCTCTGATTTTGAAACATATCCCAATAAACTTGAAATTGTGTTTGAATGTTGCCCCTTAATTTTACTTATTTCAGCTGATGTGAAGCTACTCAAGCCACGAGCAAATTCATTCATGTTTTTATCTAAAATTTTAATATGATCTCCTTTATTAAAATTTCCTCTAACTGTCTTAATACCAGCAGCCAACAAACTCTTACCTTTTTTTAGTGCATTTAAAGCACCATCATCAATTATTACATCTCCTTTTGGAGCAATAGAACTTATAATCCATTTTTTTCTAGCGTCTAATTTTGATATATTTGGCGAAAACCAAGTACAATTATTATCTGATAAAATTTTTTGAATAGGTCTATGAACTAAACCATTTGCAATTGCCATATGACATCCTGAAAGTTGACAAATTTTTGCTGCATCAATCTTTGTCTTCATGCCACCAGTTCCGTGCTCACTTATACTCTTCGTTGCGATTTTTTCAATCTTATCATCAATAGTGCTTATTTCTTTTATTAATATTGCTTCTTTATTTATTTTTGGATTTTTTGTGTATAATCCTTCAACATCAGATAATAAAATTAAACAATCGGCACCTGAAATTTGTGCAACTCTTGAAGCTAATCTGTCATTGTCACCATATTTAATCTCAGATGTTGCGATACTATCATTCTCATTAACTATTGGGACAAAACTTAAACTAAATAGATTTTCAAATGTTCTTTTAGCATTAATTGCTCTTCTTCTTTTTTCAGTATCCTCAAGAGTTAATAATATTTGTGAAAGATTAATTTTTTTTGGACTGAAATATTCTTTAAACAAATTCATTAGTTCGATTTGGCCAATTGATGCTACAGCCTGACTTTTATCTAATTTGAGATTCTTTCTTCTTAATTTAAGTTTTTTACAGCCAAGCGCTATAGCACCTGAGCTAACAATAATTATGTTTTTTTTTAAATCTTTTAAGTTTTTGATATCTTTTGCAAATTCATTTAACCACTTTCTCCTTATTTTTTTATCTTTATCAATAAGAAGAGAAGAGCCAATTTTTATTACAACAGTCTTTGAGTCTTTAAGATACATAATTTATTAATTTAGCTTTGACTTTCATTAATGCGTCTTTTCTAAGTGTAGATAATAGTAATACATTTTTATTTGTTTTTTTTTTAAAGTTTTTTACTTTTTCATTTACTTCAATTTCATCTAATAAATCTATCTTGTTTAAAACTATTAATTCATCTTTTTTCAAGAGATCACTACTATATTCGCCTAATTCATTTCTTACTTGATTATAAGATTCCTCAAGGTTGTTTTCTGTAATGTCTATTAAATGTAAGAGAGATTTACATCTTTCAATATGTTTTAAAAACTTAATACCTAAGCCAGTTCCTGTATGTGCTCCTTCTATTAGACCAGGTATATCTGCTAGTGTTATTTCTTTATCATCATAAATTGTGACACCTAAATTTGGATTTAAAGTGGTAAATTTGTAATTTGCTATTTTTGGGTTGGCACTTGTTATAGATGCAAGTAGGCTAGATTTACCAGCATTAGGAAGTCCTATAATTCCAATATCAGCAATAGTTTTGAGTTGAAGCCATATCCAAAATTCCTCTCCTTTAGATCCTTTAGTAAATTTTTTTGGAGCACGATTAGTTGAAGATTTGAATCTTGTATTCCCAAATCCTCCCTTTCCTCCTATAGCAACAACAAATTCTTCATTTTCATTTTTAAAATCATAGATTAGGGTTTTGTTATCTTCCTCAAAAACTTGTGTGCCGACTGGAACTTTTAGAAAAAGGACTTCACCACCTTTCCCTGTTTTATTTTTTCCACTACCATCGCCACCTCTTTGTGCTTTAAAGTGTTGTTGATATCGAAAGTCTATAAGTGTGTTTAAGTTTCTTTCTGATGTAAGTACCACAGAACCTCCTTTACCACCGTCTCCGCCATCAGGACCTCCAAACTCAACAAATTTTTCTCTTCTGAAACTAGGTGATCCTGATCCACCATCACCAGCTTTTACGAATATCTTTACTTGATCTAAAAATTTCATGAAACAACTATGTTAGGAGTTGTGAGATTTAATTGGGTTTTACAGATACGTAAGTTCTATCTGACTTACTTTTTTTAAATTCTACTTTACCTTTAACCACTGAAAAAATTGAGTGATCTTTTCCCATCCCTACGTTTTCTCCAGGGAAAATTTTTGTTCCTCTTTGTCTTACAATTATATTTCCAGGAACAACAAACTGGCCACCATATTTTTTTACTCCTAGCCTACGTCCAGCACTATCTCTACCATTCCTTGACGATCCACCAGCTTTTTTTGTTGCCATAGTTTACCTATTTATTTTGAAACTTCCTTAGTTTGAGCTTTTATTTCTTTTGAAGCTTCCTTTTTTATTTCCGCCTCAGAAATTATCTTTCCATCTTTGGCAAAAATTTTATTTATTCTAATTAAAGAAAACTGCTGCCTATGTCCATTTTTTCTTCTAGAGTTTTTTCTTCTTCTTTTTTTAAAAATTAATACCGTTCTATTTTTTCCATTTTTAATTAAGTCAGCTTCAACTTTAGCTCCTGAAATATTTGGTTCTCCTAATTCAAGGTTTTTATCGTCTCCGTAAGCTAAAACTTCATTAAATTCTAGTTTAGTTTCAGTTTTCGAATCTTCTAATCTTTCAATCTTAATTATTTCTCCAGTTTGCACTTTATACTGTTTTCCACCTGTTTTTATTACTGCGAATGACATTGTTAGTCCTAATTTTTATTAACAGCAATATAGTCAGGGTCAAATTATAGTCAAGCTGAATAACTTAGAAATTATCCTTCAAATTCCTCAATTTTGAAAATGTTTCCAAATCTTCAGATTTTAAAAAAATGTTACAATCTAGCTCATCCTCAATTGTGGTTGGCATAGTTGGTAATCCTTTATCTAATAAATTTTTAATTTTTTCAAATTTTTCGTTTAGCTTCTCATTTTGTTGATCTTGCATTTTACAAAACTCTGCATTTTTCATTGTGTATTCATGTCCACAGAATATTTTTGTATCTTTTGGAAAATTTTTAAATGTTTGAAGCGAGGAAAACATTTGTTCATATGTACCTTCAAATATTCTGCCACATCCTAAAGAGAATAGCGTATCTCCAGTAAATAATAATTTTTCTTTTTTAAAATAGAAACATATGTGTCCAGAGGTATGTCCAGGTATATGGAATACTTGAAAACTAAATTCATCTTTGCTCCAAATCTCTTTATCCTTCAGCTCTATGTCAATTCCGGGGATTCTATCTCTATCCTTTACATATCCTATTACTTTGGCATTATATTTCTTTTTCAAATTTAAATTTCCCCCAATGTGATCAAAATGATGATGCGTGTTTAATATATACTTTAAATTAGCTTGATTACTTTCCACACAAGCAATTACAGGTCCTTCTTCACTTGGGTCTACAACACAAGCATTTTTTTTACTGTCTATAATTAAATAAGAATAATTATCCTCTAGACATTTTATAACTTCAACATTCATTTATTTCTCAATTAAAAAAATACCTAATTGTGATTCTAAATTTCTCCATGCTAAATTTTTAGCACTTAAATTAAGAGTTTTATCATTTTTTAATGCTAAAGATTTAAAAATTTTTATTTCTCTTTTTGAACAAAAATTAAAAAAATCCCTCAAAGTGCACATATGCAAATTAGGTGTATTATACCATTCATTAGGAAGGTTTTCTGTAACTGGCATTGTACCCTTGATTAATAAATTAAGACGAACTTTCCAGTAACCAAAGTTTGGTATAGTAACAATTGCTTTTTTACCAACTCGCAAAAGCTCAGAAATAACTTTTTCAGGATCTAAGAAAGCTTGAAGCGTCTGACTTAATATAACAAAATCGAATGAATTATTTGGGAATTGTTGTAAGTCATTTTCTGCATTTCCTTCTATTACAGTCAAACCTTTTGATAGACAATTTTGAACTCTATTTTTTGAAATTTCTAAACCACGTATTTTGGTAGTCTTATTATCTCTAAGAAATTTCATTAGTTCTCCATCACCACATCCAACATCTAAAACTTTGGAATTTTGCAATATTAGCTCAGAAATAACTTTAAATTCTTTTTTCATTTACAGTTTTATAGTTTGTTTTTAAATAGTTCCCTAAAGTATCTAAAAAATCTGGCACATCTAAAAGAAATGAATCGTGTCCTTTGTCGGATTCTATTTCTACAAAACCTACATCTGCACCAATTGCGTTCAGCGCTATAACTATTTCTCTATTTTCAGCAGTTGGATATAGCCAATCTGAAGTGAATGAAATTACAAAAAATTTAGAAGTCGTCTTACTGAAAGCAGCTGATAGACTACCATTAAATTGTTTTGATAAATCGAAGTAATCCATTGCTCTAGTTATATACAAGTAACTATTTGCATCAAACCTATCTACAAACACTGATCCTTGGTATCTAAGATAACTCTCTATTTGAAAATCTGCATCAAAACTAAATTTTAAGTCATCTCTCTCTTGTAACTTTCTACCAAATTTTTCCTGGAGACCTTTTTTCGACAAATAAGTAATATGTGCCGCCATTCTAGCAACAGCTAAACCTTTATCAGGACTTATTTTATTTTCTTCGTAAAAACCATTCCTCCAATTAGTATCAGCTAGAATTGCTTGCCTTCCAAGTTCATTGAAAGCAATATTTTGTGCAGAATGACTTGATGTACAGGCAATCGGTATTGCAATGTGTGCTTTATCTGGAAAATTAGAAACAAATTGTAATACCTGCATACCACCCATGGATCCGCCGATAACTGCATATAATTTATCTATTTCAAAGTGCTCTAGCAGATTGTATTGAGCATTAACCATATCATTAATTGTTATAACTGGAAAATTTGTCCCTATAGGTTTGCCTGTTTCCTCATCTATTGTGCTTGGACCATATGAACCCATACATCCTCCAATTACATTGGCGCATATGACAAAAAATTTCTCTGTATCTATAGCTTTTCCTGGTCCAAGAGCGTAGCTCCACCAGCCATCTTTATTGGTAATGGGGTTTTTTCCAGAAGCAAACTGATCACCTGTTAACGCATGAAAAACTAAAATAGCATTATCTTTTTTTTCGTTTAGAGTTCCATATGTCTCGTATGAAATTGGAAAATTTGAAATTTCTTTTCCACAATCTAATTTTTGTGGTTTTGCTATTATAATATTTTTTGTTTGTTTTAACTTGTTCATAATAAATTTAAGATTTAACGAATTGAGAGGTAAAAAAACTTGTTTAGCAGGTTTTTTAAAGCGCTCGCAATTCAGTTTAAATCAGCGCAGAAAACTTTTACAAGATAGCTATTTACATGTCAATTTTTTTAGAATTAATTGCTTCTTTTGATTAAATATATAAATATTCACTTTAATAATTATCAATATGAATGTACCAAATTTTAGAAAAATAGATCTTGTCACATACAAGCCAGGAAGGTCATTATTAAGCTCTAAAAAAAAGGTAGTTAAATTATCAGCAAATGAGTCGGCTTTTGGTGTAGGGGAAAGAGTTAGAAATGTCTTAAGAAATAGAAAGAGCGATATTTCAAAATATCCCGACAGTAAGTTTAAAAAATTAATAGAGACTATTTCAAAGAAATTTAATTTAAATAAAGAAAAAATTATATGTGGAGCAGGATCAGATGAAATAATACAAATGATATGCACACTCTTTTTAAATAAGGGTGATGAAGTAGTCGTACCACAATACAGTTTTTTAATGTATAGAATCTATTCGAAAATTGTTGGTGCTAAGGTTAAATTTTCAAAAGAAATAAATTTTAAAGTTTCTGTGGATGAAATTTTGAAAAAAGTAGGTAGAAATACAAAAATAGTTTTTATAGCAAATCCAAATAACCCTACAGGTACCTATTTAACAAAAAAAGAATTATTAAAATTAAGAAAAAAATTAAATAAGAAAATACTATTAGTTGTCGATGATGCGTATTTTGAATATATGATGAACAAAGATTACTCACCAGCTTTAAATATTTTTAAAAATTTTAGCAATGTCTTTATTTTAAGGACATTTTCAAAAATTCACGGCCTTGCATCATTAAGAGTTGGTTGGGGATATGGTGATAAAAAAATAATTAAAGAACTTTATAAAATTAAACCACCATTTAATGTAAATAAATTTGCACAAGATTGTGCTGTTGAGGCTTTATATGACAACAAACATATAAAAAATTCCATAAAACATAATACTTATTGGTGTAAAAAAATTAAAAGCGAGTTAAAAAAATATGATATTAACACAAATGAAGTTACAGCAAATTTCTTTTTATTAAATTTTAAAAACTGCAAATTCTCTTCAAATTTTATCTCTAGAAAACTTGAGAATAGAGGAATCATATTAAGAGAGATGTATGTTTATGGAATAAAAAATTGTTTAAGATTAACAATAGGCAATGTTAAAGAGAATAAATTCTTTTTAAAACAGATGTCACTAATATTTAAAAATGTTTAAAAAATTATTGATAATAGGATGTGGATTAATTGGATCCTCTCTTTTGAAGGCATCTTTAAATAAAAAAATTTCAAGACAAATATTAGTTTTTGAAAAATCAAAAAAATATAAGAAGCAAATCAAAAATATCAATTCAAAAATAATTATTCTAGACAGGCTTGATAAAAATATATCAAATGTTGATTTTATAATATTAAGCACTCCCATGAGTGAATATAAAAAAATAATTCCTATGCTAAATAAGTATATTAAATCAGATTGTTTAATTACCGATGTAGGATCAACTAAATTAAATGTTTTAAAAATCAAAAATAAAGAATTAAATAAATCATTAACATGGATTATGAGTCATCCTATTGCAGGTTCAGAGGTTAGTGGACCAACTTATGGTGCAAAAAATTTATTTCTTAATAAATGGTGTATTGTCTTTGAAGATAAAAATAAAAAAAAGCAAAAAAAACTATTAAAATTTTGGAAAATGATTGGTTCGAGAACAATAATAATGAAACCCGATGTGCATGATAGAATTTTTTCTATTACTAGTCATTTGCCACACTTAATTTCCTATAATTTAATCAAAACAGCATTAGATTTTCAAAAGAAATACAAAAAAAATATTATTAAATATAGCGCTGGAGGATTAAGAGATTTTTCAAGAACAGCAGCATCCAATGAAATTATGTGGAGAGATATATTCTTTAGTAATAAAAAGAACATGTTAAAGGCAATTAATTTATTTATCAAAAATTTAAATCAATTTAAGAAAAATATAATTAATTCCGAAAATACAAAAATATTAAAAAAATTAACAAACTCTAAGAAAGTTAGACGTCAAATTATTGAACTTAAACAAGATGTCTCTAAGCCAGATTTTGGAAGAGAATATAATTAAATTGAAAAAATTTTTTTAACTTTTAATCCAGCAGTTTTTTCAATCAGTTTAATCGTGTGATTTATTGGCATAATTAGAACTTTTTTTCTTGGTCCATAAGCGTGTATAAATTTTGTTGAATTTATACAAATTCCAACATGTCCCTTCCAAAAAACAATGTCTCCTTTTTTAAATTTTTTTTTGGATTTAAGTCCCTTTTTAAACTTAATCTGGTCAATAGTATCTCTTGGGAAAAATTTGTTATTATAATTATAAATTATTTGTACTAAACCAGAACAATCAATGCCTTTAAAAGTTTTACCTCCCCATTTATATTTTACATTTCTAAAAAGGTTTACAATATATATAAAATTTTTAATCTTATGATTTATTGGTTTAACATCATCCTCTTTAATCCAAAAATTTTTCTTAAACATTAAATAGGATTTGTATTTGTTTAAAATTTGAATTTTACCTGCAAATGGTAAATCTTTACCTGTGTAAGTAAATTTATTCTCCTTAGACAATTTGTATATTTTTGATTTTAGTACATAAATTTTATGTGAGGTTCGGTATTTATTAAAAAGTTTTAACTTTTTGATAAATCCAACATAATTATCAGTATCAATTTTAATTTTATAAAAGTTTCTAGATTTTTTTAAAATACTAAAGTTTTCGCCAAATAATATCTGTGTACTAACATTTGAATTAATATTTGGTCTTTCATAAATATTAGAAAATTCGGAATTGTAGATAAAATTATTTTTCACTGAGTTTTAATTTTTTTCTTATAAACCATAAGCAAATTAGTGATGGAATAACCATTAATGCTGTAATAATAAAAAAAATTCCCCAATCACCGTTTAACCAATCAACTAATGATCCTGATGATGATGCTAGCAAAGTTCTACCTGCTGTCCCTATAGATGCTAGAAGTGCATATTGTGTAGCTGTATAAGTTCTATCTACAAGTAAAGATATGAATGCTACAAATGCTACAGTTGCGAATGCAGCTGCAATATCATCTAATATTACAGCTGCAGCGAATAATAATTCAGATTTTCCACTCCAAGCTAGAAATGTAAACATTAAATTTGTTATAGCCATCAAACCTCCGGCTATAAACATTGTTTTCACTGTTCCAGATCGTATTGCAAACAGTCCACCCAACAAAGTAAATACAACCGTCGTAATCCATCCAAGTGTTTTTGAATATATCGCAATATCTGATTTTGAAAAACCAAGCTCTTTATAAAAAACGATAGACATCCTACCTAAAAAAGCTTCCCCAATTTTAAATAAGAAAACAAATCCTAAAATTCCTATTGCTATTGAAAATCCGTTTTTCTTAAAAAAACTTATTACTGGACCTCCTATAGTGCCTGACAACCATGATAAAATTTTTGTTAAAAAATTATTATTTCCAAGTTTATTTTTAATTATTTCATCTGTCTTTTTCTGAGATAAAACTCTTTCTGTAAAACTATTTTCATGAACAAACATTAGTGCGATATTCATTAAAATTACTACAACACCCATAACTATAAAAGTTGCTTGCCAGTAATTAATAACACCAATTTTTTCGAAATATTCTGCAGTGAACAATGCTACAACGCCACCAAGCTTATAACCAGTCCACCAACCAACTACAGCCATTGCTGCTCCTGCTGCCATAGACTTATTTTCGTTTTCTCCAACTTGCTCAATTCTTAATGCATCAACTGTTATATCTTGTGTGGATGAGGCTATAGCTATCACCAGACCAATAGATATTAGTAGCGCTAGGTTTTCAGATGGATTTATAACACTCCAAAGTATTAAAGAAATTAAAATTACCAACTGCATTAAAACTATCCAGCCGCGTCTGTGACCAATTTTTTTTGTTAGAAAAGGAATTTGTATCCTATCAATTAAAGGTGCCCATAAATAGTTGAATGCATACACTCCAAATATTAGACCTGCCCATCCTATTGTTGATCTACTTAATCCTTCTTCTTTGAGCCATAGAGATAAACTGCTTCCTATTAAAACCCATGGAAAACCACTTATTGCACCAAGAAGTAATATTCTTAACATTCGAATATCAAAATAATATTTAAATAAATTTGAAATTTTTTCCTCTTTTTTAATCATCAGTATTTTCTCCAAAAGGAGGGAATAAATAATACAAGTACAGCAAATAGTTCCAACCTTCCTAGTATCATTCCTATACTCAAGATCCATTTTGAAAAATTAGACAGGTAAGAAAAATTTCCATTTGGACCTATTACATCGCCTAATCCAGGTCCAACATTCGAAATAGATGTGGCAGCAGCAGATATAGCTGTAATGAAATCTAAACCATCTACAGATAGCAAAGCAGTAATAACAAAGAAAATCAATATATATAAAAATATGAAAGAAATAATTGATGCCATAAATTTTTCATCAACATTATTTTTATCGTATTTAATATTAAATATTCCTCTTGGATAAATAATTCTCTTTAATTGATTTGATATAAATTGATAAAGTATTTGAACCCTAAATATTTTAATACCGCAAGCAGTAGATCCAGCGCAACCACCTATAAACATTAATATTAAGAAATAAATAAGTGGAAACTGACCCCATTTACTAAAATCATTTGTTACATATCCAGTTCCAGTTAAAATTGAAACAACATTGAAAGATACTTCTCTGAAGTTTATTTCAAATATGCTCTGATTTTTCACAGATAGGTAAAGAAAAATTATAAAAATAGAAAAAATTAAGATTTTTATAAAAGTTTTTATTTGGGTATCGCTAATAAATATTTTTTTATCACCTCCCAAATATTTAATATAAGCAATAAATGGCACACTTCCGAGAATTATAAAGATAATAGCTGTTAGTTCAATAAATCCACTATCAAAATAACCGATAGATTCGTTGTAATTGGAAAATCCTCCAGTTGCTATAGTTGTCATTGAATGGACAATGCTATCAAAAAAACTCATTCCAAAAATTTTATAAAAGAAAGCGCACACCAAAGTTAGTGATGAGTATATAACAATTAATCTGATAGAAATTTCTTTAGACTTAGGTAATATTTTTTCTGGGGTATGGGTATTTGATATAACAAATAATTGCATACCTCCAATATTCATTATTGGCATTAAAGTAATTGCCATTACAATGATTCCAATTCCCCCCAACCATTGAAGCATTGCTCTCCATAATAAGATTGCTTTTGGTGTTTCATTGAGATTTGTCAGTATAGTTGAGCCAGTAGTTGTGATTCCTGACATACTTTCAAAAAATGCATTTGTGAATGAAAGACTTAAATCTGAGAAAACAAATGGTAAAGAGCCAAATATTGCAATACTTAACCATGATAGTGCCGTTAAAAGAAATGCTTGAGGTAAAGTTAATTTTTTTTCGTAATCTAAGTTAGATAAAAAAAATAGAACTCCAAAAATTATCGAAACTAAGCCAGATCCAATAAAACCAGAGTCTACTTGATTATAATAAAATTGCGCTATAATAGGCACAATCATAGATAATCCTAAAATAATTTGTAAAACACCGAGTATAAAAAAAACGGTTTTATAATTGGACATTTTGATTGGACATTATTTTATGGTAAATAAATTTCAACTCTATAAGAGTTATTAAATACGTTATTTTTGAGTATTTTGCATTTATATGATTGATAAAATAAATATTGATAAAACAAATGCATGGCCATTTGTAGAAGCAAAAAAAATCATAAGAGAGAGAAAGAAAAATATAGAGAGTAAGGGAAAAATAACTCTACAAACGGGTTATGGCCCAAGCGGTTTACCTCATATTGGAACATTCGGTGAAGTTGCAAGAACATCAATGATAGTCAATGCCCTAAATCATTTAACTGACCTTCCTAAAGAGATAATTACTTTTTCAGATGACATGGATGGTTTGAGAAAAGTCCCAGAGAATGTACCAAACCAAGAAATTTTAAATGCTAACTTACATAAACCCTTAACAGTTGTTCCAGATCCTTTCGGTAAATTTAATAGTTTTGGAGAACATAATAATGAAATGTTAAAAGATTTTTTAAATAAGTTTGGGTTTAAATATTCTTTTAAAAGTTCAACTGAGCTTTATAAATCTGGAAAGTTTAATGAAACTCTCAAATTAATATTAAGTAATTATAAAGGTATAATGAATATTATTTTACCAACTTTAGGTAAAGAGAGGCAGCAAACTTATTCACCTTTTTTGCCTATCTGCCCAAGATCAGGAGCTGTCTTAGAAATACCAATTAAAGAAATCGACGAGAGTAATTCTAAGGTTTTGTTTGATAACAATGGAACAGATTTAGAAAAGAGTATTTTAAATGGTGATTGTAAATTACAATGGAAGGTAGACTGGGCTATGAGATGGTATGCACTTGATGTTGATTTTGAGATGTATGGAAAAGATCTAATTGAGAGTGCAATCTTATCAACAAAAATTATAAGATTACTTGGTAAACCTAATCCCTCAGGTTTTGCATATGAATTATTTCTAGATGAAAAAGGAGAGAAAATTTCAAAATCAAAAGGAAATGGAGTAACTATAGACCAATGGCTAGAGTATGCTTCTCCTCAAAGTTTATCACTTTATATGTATCAAAACCCTAAAAGAGCAAAAAAACTTTATAGAGAGGTTGTTCCTAAAGCTATGGATGAATATTTAGAGTTTATAGAAAAAGGTAAAAATCAAAGCGATCTTGAAAAATTAATGAATCCAGTTTGGCATGTTCATAATGGAAAAATTCCAAATGAAAAAATTATAATGTCATTTTCTATGTTGCTAAATTTGGTTGAGACAAGCAATGCAGATAACAAAAAACTACTTTGGAAATTTGTCAAAAAGTATAAGCATGATATCAAAGAGGACGAGCATCCAATTTTTGATAATCTAATAAATTATGCAATTAAATATTTTAATGATGTTATAAAAACTAAAAAGGTTTACAAAACACCCAATGAAAATGAAAAAGATGCGTTAAATGCACTAATAAAGTCACTTGATAATTGTAATGATGATATGGCTCCTGAAGAACTTCAGACAAATATATTTACAGTTGGAAAAGAAAATGGTTACAAAGAAAATCTAAGAGATTGGTTTAAACTTATTTATGAAGTTGTTTTCGGTGATGAGAATGGACCTAGAATGGGTTTCTTTATTAGTTTTTTTGGAGTGCAAGAAACTAAACAACTTATCAAAAATAAATTAAATAATGTTTAATAAAATAAGACCTTTAATTTTCAAATTTAGTCCTGAAGTAGCACATTCTTTAGCAATTAAAACTCTTAAGCTAAACTCTTTGCCAAAAAAGAAAATTAAAAATAAAACTGTTTTAGAAACATCAATATTTAATAAAATTCTTGAAAACCCAATAGGAGTTGCAGCAGGTTTTGATAAAAATGCGGAGGTATATAATCCATTATTTAACCTAGGTTTTGGTTTTGTTGAGGTTGGCACTATTACACCTGAACCACAGTATGGAAATCCAAAACCGAGAGTATTCAGACTCGAGGAGGATGAGGCTCTAATCAATAGATTAGGATTTAATAATTCAGGTTCAGAGGAAATTTATAAAAGAATTGAAAGTAATAAACCATACGGTCTATTGGGAGTTAATATAGGCCCAAATAAAACAAGTGATAATAGAATTCAGGATTATGTAAAATGTTTTAGAAAATTTATTTCAGTTGCAGATTATATCACAATAAATATTTCTTCTCCTAATACAGAAAATTTAAGAAATTTTCATAATCAAGAGGAAATGAACAATTTATTATCTGAAATTCAAAAAGAAAAAAAGAAATTACAATCCAATTTACCTATAGCTGTAAAAATTTCACCAGATATAAATTTTAATTCAATTGATAAAATTTGTGAGTCATTGGTTAAACATTCTATAGAAATTTTAATCGTATCGAATACCTCCGAAAAAAATAGGGATAATCTTAAAAATATAAATAAACTAGAAAAGGGCGGGCTTTCAGGAGCCCCAATAGAAAATAAATCGAATGAACTAATTAATTTATTTTTTAACAACCTAAAAAATAAAATTAAAATTATAGGTGTTGGAGGAGTAAGCACAGGTAAGGGAGCTTACGAAAAAATAATTCGTGGAGCATCTTTAATTCAACTTTATACTGGCATGGTATATAGAGGACCAGATATAGCTAATAAAATAAGTAAGGAATTAATCGAAATACTCACAAAAGATGGCATTAAAAATATTTCAGAGATAATAGGATCAAAAAATTGATATTGACGGATTAACTCATTAATCTTATACAAGCATAATTTTTATGACAAAAAAATGTGAACTTACAGGAAAAATGCCTCTTAAAGGTCACAACGTTAGCCATGCTAACAACAAGACTAAAAGAAGATTTTTACCTAATTTAAAAAAGGTAAAATTTAAAAGTGAAATGTTAAAAAAGTCTATGAAGCTCACTGTTTCTAATGCAGGTGTGAGATCAGTTGATAAGAAAGGTAGCTTTGATAACTTCTTAAAATCAGCAAAAGCAAGAGATTTGTCTTTAAGGCTAAAAAAACTGAAAAAATCTTTATTATCTAAGTCAGCTTAATGAATAAAGTTTTTTTATCACTCTCATTCTTAATGGGATTAGTTGTTTTAGCATCTAATTATCTAGTTCAGTTTCCAATCAAATATTATGGTCTTCAAGACATACTGACATATGGTGCTTTTAGTTACCCAATTGCATTTTTAATAACTGATTTAGCTAACAGATCGTTTGGCAAAATAGTTGCTAGAAAAATTGTTTATATTGGATTTACAATTGGCATTTTATTTACTTTAATATTTTCAACAAATTTTGCAGATTTAATTTCAGTAAGAATTGCAATAGGTTCAGGTACAGCTTTTATTATTGCCCAATTACTTGATGTACAAATTTTTGATCAATTAAGACAAAAAAAATGGTTTGTTGCTCCACTTATATCCTCATTAATAGGATCAACAGTAGATACATTTTTATTCTTCTCAATTTCATTTTATGGAACTGGAATTCCTTGGGTTACACTCTCTTTAGGAGATTTAGCAGTAAAGATTTTTGTAGCTTTAGTGATGTTAATACCTTTTAGATTATTATTAGGCACTCTAAAAGCTGCTTAATTTAAATTATTGGCTCTTGTTGAGTCATACAATGAATTGCTCCAAAACCCCAAATTAAATCACTACAATCGACAGCAATAACTTTTCTTTTTGTAAAAAATTTTCTAAATATCTTCAATACCTTTTTATCTTCTTTTACATTAAATATCGGAACTAAGACTGTTTTGTTGCTTATGAAGAAATTTAAATAACTTGCTGGTACTCGAGTTTTTTGAATAAAAATTGGACTTGGCATAGGGATCTTAATGATTTTAAATTTTTTTCCATTTTCGTCGTAACTTTTTCTAAGTATTCTTATATTTTCTTTAAGAGTCTTATAGTTTTTGTCTAATTTGTTGTTTTCATCAGCTATCATAATTGTCGTTTTAGAGACAAATCTTGCAATATCATCTATATGACCATGGGTATCATCTCCAACAATTCCTTTATTTAGCCAAATGAAGTTTTTAGTATTTAAATACTTTGAAAATAAACTTTCATAGTCACTTTTTTTGAAACCCTTATTTCTCTCTTGTTTTCTACTTAATAAGCATTCTTTTGTCAGCAATATAGAGCCTGATCCATTAGTATCAAAAGCACCTCCCTCCATAACTACTTTTTCAAACTTTTTTGAATTAATTTTTTTAGGCAAAATACTTTTAATATTTAAATATTTACTAATTTTATAATTGATTTTGTTATCATTTCTGAAATTCTTATATTTTGACCAAGCTGTGAATTTAAAATTAAGCATTATTTTTTTTCTTATTTTTTTATTGATTAAAAAAATTGGTCCTGAGTCCCTTAACCAAAGTCTGTCAGTTTTTATTTTATGAAATTTTATATTAGATAACTTACAACCTGTCCTTGTTAATTGTTTTCTAGCCTCATCCATACTTTTGTTAGTATTGACTAGTAAATCAATTCTTTGATGATTAGCTAAATATTTTATTATTTTTCCAACTACATTTGGAATTTTCTCAAACATTCCAGGCCAATCATTTCTATTATGAGGCCAGGAAATCCAAACAGATTTTTGAGGCTCCCATTCTGCTGGCATTCTAAATTCATTTATTCTTTTACTCATCTTCAGGGTTTTTGAGAATATCTTTGTAATATTCGGTTCTTCTATCTCTTAAAAAAGGCCAATGTTGTCTAGAAGTATCAATTTTTTTGTAGTCAACTTCACAAACTAAAATATCTTGTTTTTTATCCCCTGCTTTTGCAATGACTTTACCGCTTGGATCTATCAACATTGAATTGCCCCAAAATTCAATTTTCCTCTTTCCTTTACTTTCAATTCCAACTCTATTGACAGCAGCTACATAAGTTCCATTCGCAATAGCATGTGATTTCTGCATAGTGATCCATGAGTCTAATTGAGATTTACCATATTTGTTTTTCTCTTTTGGATGCCATCCAATTGCTGTAGGAAAAAAAATAATCTGTGCTCCTTTTAAAGCTGTTAACCTTGCTGCCTCGGGAAACCACTGATCCCAACATATCAGTGGACCTATTTTTCCAAATTTGGTTTTTACACTTTTGAAACCAAGGTCACCAGGACTAAAATAAAATTTTTCATAATATCCTGGATCATCAGGTATATGCATCTTACGATATTTAGATAAAATATTCCCATTTTCACTGATAATGATACTAGTGTTATGATAGAAACCTGATGTTCTTTTTTCGAACATCGTAATATTTAAAACAATACGAAGCTCTTTTGCTAGTTTACAAAAAATTCTAGAAGTCTTTCCTGGAATTTTTTCTGCCAATTTAAAGTTAGAATGGCTTTCTGTTTGACAAAAATAATTATTCAAAAAAAGTTCTGGTAGACAAATTATTTTCGCCTTTTTTTTTGCAGCTTTTTTTATATTTTTTATTGCTAAATCAATATTAGATTCAATTGTTCCTAAAGATTTACTTTGTATTAAACCAATTTTTATTTTTTTGACCATTAATCAAAATATATTGGAAAACTTTTTTCTTTCTCTATTTTTCCATTCGCCTTTATGAAAGGCGTCACTAGCTATTAAGGGTAAAACACTTGTTGCCTCTGCAAAAACCATTTGCTCTTTTGTAATATCTACTTTGCCCCAAGAACTTGCTTCTTTTAATGTTGAACTACTACATGCCCCATCTCTCGAGTCTGCAACCGTTATTTGTATAGCATATTTATGCATGTCAACGTTTTTTCCTAATAGTTCAGCACATATTACAGTATCTTGAATAAAATTTTTTGGCACACCTCCTCCAATCATTAAAAGTCCTGATTGCTTAGATTTTATCTTAATTTCAGTTAATTCTCTAAATTCTCGAATTGAGTCGATTGTTATATGATTTTTTGGGTTTCTTTCTTGATGCATTACGAGTCCAAATCCAGCACTGGAATCTGTAAAAGCTGGACAAAAAATTGGAACATCGTTGTCATATGCGACCTCAATTAATGAATCTTTTTTCTTTGCGTGTGATTTAAGATATTTACCAATCTCATTTATAAATTCTCTTGAGGTATAGCTTCTAGGCTCCAATTGATCTGCAATCTTACCTATTGTTTTATCACAAATTTGAAGTTCTTCTTCATCAATGTAAGTATCATATATTCTATCTACATAATTATTTCTTAACTCCGTGTCATCTTGATACTGTGATCCTTGATAATGTTTAAAGCCCAAAGCCTCAAAAAAATCCATATCAATAATTGAAGCCCCAGTTGCAACTATTGCGTCCACCATGTTATATTTAACCATATCTCTATAAACATGCATGCATCCTGCGGCAGAGGTAGATCCAGCTAAAGTTAAAAAAATTGTACAATTTTTATCTTTCAGCATTTCATTATAAATATCTGCTGCATTAGCAGTTTCTCTTGATACAAACGACATTTTTGACATCGAGGATATAATTTCTCTTGCATCGAACTTTGTGATATCAATGTGCTCAATCTCCTTGCTCAAGAGATCTTTTTTTCTATTATGTGATAAGTTTTTATTTTCTGACATTAAGCAACAAGAAACTCTTTCATAGTTTCTTTGTTATACATTGTCATAATTGGATCATCTTCTATTTCAAATATTTGATCAGAATAAAAACCATTAAATTGTGTTCTAAATGTTAAACCATATGCTCCGAGTTGACCTAACTCGATATAATCGTTTTCCTTAATATTGTTTGGTAATATGAAAGGACCTTTCATATAATCCATACTATCACATGTTGGACCATAAAAATCAAAAGAAGTTAACTTTTTTGATATTACTCTTCCATTTTTAATTACTCTTGATGGATAAACAATATTAGGTGTTCCCGCATCAAATAAAGTTCCATACGTTCCATCATTGATATACAATTTTTGTTTTTTCCTCAAATTTACTCTTACAATTGTAGATCCACTTTCTGCAACAAGCGATCTACCAGGTTCACAAATTATTTCTGGAAGTTTTTGAAGTTTTAAATTTTTTAAACTTTTACTTATTTCGTCAAAATAAGATTGCATTGACTGCGGTACAAGATCTGGATAAATTGTTGGAAATCCACCGCCAACGTTTATTATGTCAGGAACAATCTTTGTTCTTTTAATTATATTTCCTATTTCTGAAATTCCTTTTGCATACGAAATTGGGTGCATGCATTGAGAGCCTACATGAAAACTTAAACCTAGTTTATCAGCATATTGTTTACCGAGCCTTAAAAGACCAGCTGCTTCTGACGTTATAGCTCCAAACTTTTTGGATAAATCAATTTCAGCATGTTCATTTGAAACAGAAACTCTTACAAATAATTTTAAGTCTTTTGCATGATTTGTGCTTTCAATAATTTTTATTAATTCATCTTTTGTATCTAATGCAAAAGTTTTTATATTGTACTTAAAATATGCTTCCTTTATATCTTCTCTACTTTTTACAGTATGCATGTAAGAACATTCAACTTCAGAATTTAAATTTTTTATTGTTTCGATCTCTTTAATTGATGCAACATCGTAGTGCTTTACTCCACTATCTAACAATGTTTGTAAAACTACTGGATGTGGATTTGTTTTGACAGCGTAAAGGATTTTACCTGGAAATTTATTTTTAAAAAATTTAGAAGCCAATCTTATAGAATTTCTTCTTATACAATATACCGGTTCTGTTGGTTTCAGTTGATTTACAAGTTCGTCAACTGACTTAAATTTTTGCATTTAAAGCTCCAAAAAAAAATTTAACAAAAAAAACTCACATATCTGTTATGCAAGTTTATATAAGACGAGCATTTATGCAGAAAATGAGCCAATGTAAAGTAAAAATGTATACTTGAAATAATTTAGAATGTTTCCATATAAGGCTCATGCCAGACACTGGAATAATGAAAAAAATAACTGAATTTGAGGATAAAACTCTATTAATTGTAGATGACGATAATCCTTTTAGAGAAAGACTTGCAAGAGCAATGGAGAAGAAAGGCTTCTCTGTCTCACAAGCCGAAGGTGTTAAAATTGGTATAGAGTCTGTAAAATCTAAAAAGCCAGCCTTTGCAGTTGTAGATTTAAGATTAAATGATGGAAATGGACTTGAGGTTGTAAAAGAAATTCAAAAAAATAATTCTGAGAGTAGAATAGTAATGCTAACTGGATATGGCAATATTCCAACTGCAGTTGCAGCTATAAAAGAAGGTGCAATAGATTATCTTGCAAAGCCAGCTGATGCAGATGACGTTGAAAAGGCTTTGCTAGCAGATCCTAACAAAAAAGCAGCTCCGCCAGAAAATCCAATGTCCGCAGATAGAGTAAAATGGGAACATATTCACCGAGTATTTGAGCTTTGTAATAGAAATGTTTCTGAAACTGCAAGAAGATTGAAAATGCATAGAAGAACTCTACAAAGAATTCTCTCTAAAAGATCACCTAGATAAACTTTCTAAAATTTTTCACTTTATTCACAATCAAAGTAAGCAGAAGTATCTTAAGCATTTCCGCATACAAAAATGGCAATAAGCCTAATTTAAATATCGGTTTATCCCATCCAATTAGGGTGCCAAGCCACAATAATCCAAATAGATAAATAATTGAAATTGAAAATAAAATTTTAAAAAAATTTAAAATATAGTTTTTGTTATATTTTAAATATCCAGCAATGACTGCAGCAAAAATAAATCCAATTAGATAGCCCATTGTTGGACCTATAAAATATGATAGACCAACTCCCTTCTCAGGAGAATTAGAGAATACAGGCAATCCAGAAATTCCCTCAATTAAATATAAACAAACTGCTGCAGCACCAGCTTTATATCCAAATGTTATCCCTAACAATATTACGACAAAAGTCTGCATTGTCATTGGAACAGGATAAAATGGGATTTTAATTTTTGCCGATATAGTTAATAATATTGATCCAGCAAAAGCAATTACGATGTATTTAAGTACTTTGTTATTGTAAATATTTTTAGCTATTTCCATGCTTAATTGATACAATTATAATAACAATAAATCCACACTTTTGTTAACAAGTGATTTTAAAATTATAAACTAATATTAATTTAAGCTAAAATATTAAATGTCAAAAATTAAAAAAGACGATAACTTTTATTTGATTGATGGATCTGGATATATTTTCAGAGCTTATTATGCACTTCCACCGTTAACAAGAAAAAGTGATGGCTTGCCTGTTGGAGCTGTTAGTGGATTTTGCAACATGCTTTTTAAACTTTTAGAAGATGCTAAATCAAAAGACAATAAAGATAAGCCCAGTCATTTTGCAGTAATTTTTGATTCGGCAAGAAAAAACTTCAGAAATGAAATTTACTCTGAATATAAGGGAAACAGATCTGATGCACCTGATGATTTAATTCCACAATTTGATTATATAAGAAAATCAGTACTTGCGTTCAATCTCCCTTCTATTGAATTAATAAATTATGAAGCAGACGATTTGATCGCTACTTATGTAGAGCAAATTTTAGAAAAAGGTGCAAAAGCAACAATAGTTTCCTCTGATAAAGATTTAATGCAGCTTTATAGGAAAAATGTGAGAATTTATGACCCTATGAAGAATAAATTTATAAATGAGGAGGATGTTCAGAATAAATTTGGAGTTGAAGCTGGAAAGGTAATCGATGTTCAAGCTTTGGCAGGAGACAGTACTGATAACGTTCCAGGTGTACCAGGTATTGGGGTTAAAACTGCAGCTGAATTGATCAAAGAGTATGGAAATTTGGAAAATTTACTAAAAAATGCGAACAAAATTAAACAGAATAAGAGAAGAGAAACATTAATTGAAAATAAAGATAAAGCAATAATTAGTAAGAAACTAGTAACATTAAAAAAGGATGTTCCAGTTAAAAATAAAATCGAGGAATTTGAATTAAAGGAAATTGATAAACAAAAACTTTATAATTTCTTAAGAGAAATGGAATTTAATAGACTATTAAGTTCTGCAATTTCAATTTACGGGGAAACTGATTTTTCAAAGAGCAAAAATAAAAATACTGATGAAAAAAATAATTCAAAAATTACAAAAGAAAACTATCATTTAATTAAAAATGAGGAGGAGCTACAAAAATGGTTAAAAGCTGCAGAGGATAAAGGGGAATTTGCTATTGATACAGAAACTAACTCATTAGATGCTCATCAAGCAAAACTTGTGGGAATTTCGATATCCCATACAATTGGTAAAGGCTGTTATATTCCTACAGGACATAAAAATTTCAAAAATTTAGATGAATCAAAAATTTTAAAAACATTAAAACCTTATTTAGAGGACAAAAGTATTAAAAAGATCGGTCAAAATATTAAGTTTGATTATATTATTTTTAATAAAAGAGGAATAGATATTAATTCTTTAGAAGATACAATGTTGATGTCTTATGTTCTAGATGCGGGAAAAAATAGACATAATATGGATACACTGGCTGAAATTCATTTAGGACATAAGACAATTCAATTTAAAGATTTAGTAGGTACTGGAAAAAAACAGATAAATTTTTCAGAAGTAGATGTAAATATAGCCAAGGATTATGCAGCTGAAGATGCTGATATTACATATCGATTGTACAAAAACTTTTTAAAGTCTTTAAAAGAGGAAAATCTTTTAAATATTTATGAAATTTTTGAAAAACCATTAGTTAAAATTTTAGCTAAAATGGAAATAGAAGGTATTAAATTAGATGAAAAATCACTTAAAAATTTATCTTCAAAATTTGAAAAAAAAATAAAAAGCCTAGAACAGAAAATATTTAAGCTTTCTAAAAAAGAATTTAATATTGGCTCTACCAAGCAGCTTGGTGAAATAATGTATAATGACTTAAAAATTGCCTCATTAAAAAAAACAAAAAAAGGAAGTTTTGCAACTAGCGCTTCTGTATTAGAAGATCTAGCTTTTAAGGGCTATGACTTTCCAAAATTAGTTCTTGAGTGGAGACAAACTAGCAAACTTAAAAATACTTATTCAGATACTCTTCCTGAACACATTAATAAAAATACAAAAAGAATTCATACATCTTTCCTTTTAGCTGCTACAACAACTGGAAGACTGGCATCAAGTGATCCAAATTTGCAAAACATTCCAATTAAAACTGAAGAAGGTAAAGATATAAGAAGATCATTTATTGCTGAAAAAAACAAAAAACTTATTTCTGCAGATTATAATCAAATAGAAATGAGAATCTTAGCAGATTTAGCAGATGTGAAAGAGTTAAAAAAAGCATTCAATAATAATGATGATATTCACTCCCTTACAGCAAGCCAAGTGTTTGGTACTAAAATTAACAAGGTCGACCCAGATATGAGAAGAAAAGCTAAAGCTATTAATTTTGGGATCATTTATGGAATATCGCAATATGGTCTTGCAAAACAAATTAACGTTTCAAACGTCGAGGCTGAGGAATTTCTTAACTCTTATTTTTTAAAATTCCCTGAGATTAAAGAATATATGTCTGAAACAATAAAGTTTTGTAGAAGAAGTGGATATGTAAACAATATTTTTGGAAGAAAAACTCACATTACGGGTATTAATGATAAAAACTTTAATGTAAGAAATTTTCAAGAAAGAGCAGCAATAAATGCACCAATTCAGGGTTCAGCATCAGAAATAATGAGGATGGCAATGATTAGATTAGATGATGAGATTAGCGATAAAAAAAATAATAACCTAAAAATGCTTTTGCAAATTCATGATGAGTTAATATTTGAAGTAGAAGAAAAAAATATAATTAATAATTCAAAAATTATAAAAAAAATAATGACAAGTGTAAAAGATAGCAACCTACACTCATTCTCAATACCTTTATTAGTAGACATTAATTCTGGTGATAATTGGGGACAATTACATTAGAAACAATTAATTGCCCAAATTTAAACATTTTAGTATTTTTATAAGTGAATAATGAAACAAACAATTGCACTAGTCGATGATGATAGAAATATCTTAACTACTTTAAGTATTGCACTTGAGAAAGAAGGATTTCAAATTCAAACATATTTAGATGGAGAAAGTGCTCTAATAGGTTTGTCAAGAACGCCACCCGATCTTGCAGTTATAGACATTAAAATGCCAAGAATGGATGGAGAAGAATTGTTAAAAAAATTAAGAAAAAAAACTTCAATGCCTGTAATCTTTTTAACTTCAAAGGATGAAGAAGTTGATGAATTGCTTGGATTGAAACTTGGGGCAGATGATTTCGTAAAAAAATCTGGTGGATTTTCTACGAAAGTTCTTATTGAGAGAATTAGAGTACAACTTAGAAAAAAAGATAATAAAATTGAAGAAAATAAAAATATTATTTCTCACGGTAAATTAAAATTAGACCCCTCACAATTAGAGTGTGAGTGGGATGGAAAAGAACTACCAGATAAATTAACAACGACAGAATTTTTAATAGTGAAAGAACTGTCAAAAAGACCTGGTATTATCAAAGAACGATCTCAATTAATGGATGTTGCATATAGAGAAGATACTGACATTGAAGATAGAACAATAGACAGCCATGTAAAAAGAATAAGAAAAAAATTTAAGAGGATAGATCCTGACTTTTCAGCGATTGAAACTAGATACGGAAGTGGATATCGTTGGAATGTTAAATAATGTTGAGTCGTTTTCTAAAAAATTTATCAATACTAAAAAAATTTCTATTCATTAATTTTTTAGTATTTTTGATTATTGGTTTACTTACATTAATTTATCTTAACAGAATTCAACCTACATTAATAAAAACTAAGACTGTAAATCATATTAATACACTAGACAATACAATTGAAAATTTGAATAGATTACGAGTTCAATTTAATGAGGAAGAGGTAAAAAGTTTTCTTTTTTCTACTAGGTTTTTGTTTCAAAGTATAGATAGAGTTCAGTTTTTTGATCTCAATTTCAATCTAATAGGGGACACGGACACTCTCGATCTGGATCCACGAGCTTTTTCCCAAAGATTAGATATAGTTGAGATGAATAACCTCAATGAAAAAGAACAAAATAATAAACCAGAAAAAAAGGAAGAAAATTTAAAAAAAAAAGTTAAAATTTTGGAAAATTTAAACATTTATAAAAGCTCAAAAAATTATGGACAACCCTTTACATTTACTTCTGATAGTTACGATCAATTTTTGTTAACAACTTTGAAAAATATCATAATAGATAATAGAGAAGTTGGTTTTATTGCAGTTACAGAAAACGCAAATGATGTAAAAGCTGTAATTAACGAACGTAAAGTATTTATAGTTAGAACAGCAATTTTAGTTGGTATAGTAATTATAATTTTTTCATTTGTTATGAATAGATATTTTTTAAAGCCAATAAAAAATTTGGTTATTTATACAAATTTAATAAAAGAGAAAAGTAGTCAAGAAACAAATATAAAATCAATTCAAAATAGAAATGATGAAATTGGAACTTTATCAAAATCATTGGGAGAAATGACAGATAAATTACATCAAAGAATTACAACAGCAGAAAATTATTCAACAGACTTGTTGCATGAAATAAGAAACCCACTGGCATCTTTAAAGAGTGCATCAGAAATTATATCTGAGACTGAGGATAAATCGCAAAGACATAAGTTAGTAAAAATTGTTTCTCATGATGTTGAAAGAATTGAGAGATTAATTACAGATTATTCACAAATGTTGAGAGATGAGGCTGCAATTTCCTCCGAAAAGATGAAAAAAATCAACTTAGCTGAGGTAGTAAAATCAGTCGTTGATGATTTTAATAGCGTTTATGATACTAAAAAATCTATAGCAATTAATTTTAAGACAAATGGCCAAAATAATTATGAAATTCTTGCTATAGAAAATCGAATTGAACAAATTATAGCAAACTTATTAGAAAATTCGATTTCATTCAGCGAGAAAAATCAAGCAATAGATGTTGAGCTAGCAAAAAAAGATGAGGATAAAATTACATTAATAGTTTCAGACGAAGGAGTTGGTTTTAATGAAAACGATACAAATAAAATCTTCAATAGATTTTATAGCAATAGACCCGAGAAATTTGGTGAGCATTCAGGTTTAGGACTAAATATAGTAAAAAATTTAGTAGAGATACACGGGGGCGAAATCACCGCATCTAATAATGAGGATAAAGGTGCCAGAATTGAAATAAATTTCCCAAAAGCTTAAATCTTTGTTGATTAATTTTGTTAAATTGTTAAAAGCCTCACTTTATGGAAGATTTTAAAGTTAAAGATATATCTGAAGCAGAATTTGGTAGAAAAGAAATCTCATTAGCAGAAACAGAAATGCCAGGTTTAATGGCATTAAGATCGGAATATAAAGGCAAAGAACCTTTAAAGGGCGCAAAAATTGTTGGCTGTTTACATATGACAATCCAAACAGCAGTATTAATTGAAACACTAGTTGCGCTTGGAGCTGAAGTAAGATGGTCTTCGTGTAATATTTTTTCTACCCAAGATCACGCAGCTGCTGCAATTGCAAAAGCTGGAATACCTGTTTTTGCATGGAAAGGTGAAACAGAGGAAGAATATTGGTGGTGTGTCAAACAAACTATTGAAGGTAAAGAAGGTTGGAAACCAAATATGATACTTGATGATGGTGGAGATCTTACAGCCTTGATGCACAAAGATTATAAAGATTTATTAAAAGATATAAAAGGTTTGTCAGAAGAAACTACAACTGGAGTTTTAGCTTTGAAAAAAATGGAAAGCGAAGGAACCTTACTTGTACCTGCGATAAACGTGAACGACTCTGTCACAAAATCAAAATTTGACAACCTTTATGGTTGTAGAGAAAGTTTAGTTGATGGAATAAAAAGAGCAACTGACTTAATGATGTCAGGAAAAGTTGCTATCGTAGCAGGTTTTGGTGACGTTGGAAAAGGAAGCGCTGCATCACTTCGTCAAAGTGGTGCAAGAGTTATGGTTACCGAAACTGATCCTATATGCGCACTTCAAGCTGCAATGGAAGGTTATGAAGTAGTATTAATGGATGATATGATCAAAGAAGCCGACATTGTTGTAACAGCTACTGGAAACAAAGATGTAGTTACAGCTGATCACATGAGAGATATGAAAGATAGAGCTATACTTTGTAACATTGGACACTTTGATAATGAAATTCAAGTTGATGCACTAAAAAATTATAAGTGGGATGAAATCAAACCACAAGTTCATGAAATTACTTTACCTAGCAACAAAAGAATAATTTTACTTGCCGAAGGTAGACTGGTCAATCTTGGTTGTGCAACAGGACACCCTAGTTTTGTGATGAGTGCATCATTTACAAATCAAGTAACTGCTCAAATTGAACTTTGGAATAATTCAGATAAGTATGAAAAGAAAGTATATGTTTTACCAAAACATTTAGATGAAAAAGTTGCAAGACTTCACTTAGAAAAAGTTGGAGCTAAATTAACTAAGTTATCTGAAGATCAAGCTAAATATATTAGTGTAACTACAGAAGGACCATACAAGCCTGATGCGTATCGCTACTAAAAGTAGCAAGTTAAATATTTCTAAATTAGAAAATACCAAAAAAATCGCAGATATTTTTGCAAAAAATATTTTCAAAGGTGATGTTATTTTATTTTATGGAGAAATTGGTGTAGGTAAAACAACCTTTATTAAATCCTTGGTAAATAGTCTTGAAAAAATAGACAAAAAAAATATTTCAGAAATAACAAGCCCTACCTTTAGTTTGATGAACCAATACAAACTAAACAAATTTGATATACATCATTACGACCTTTATAGACTGAAGAGTGAAAAGGATATTTTGAGTTTGAATATTTTTGAAGATATTTCTGATAAAATTGTATTAATTGAATGGCCAGAAATATTAGGTGAACATAAGCCAAGAAATACAATTGATATAAATTTTGAGTACGGAGAAAATTTTAACTCAAGGTATTTAACAATATCTGCTTATGAAAAATTAAAAATATTTGATGAATTTAAATCATTATAAAAAATTATCAGGAGACGCATCCTTTAGATCCTTTTATCGCTCAAACAAATCAGTCATTGTTTATAGTAAAAAGGATCCAAAAATAAATTTATTAATTTATGACGCAATCAATCAACTTCTTTTAAAAAATAAAATTAACGCACCTAGATTACTAAAAGAAAATTATGACAAAAATTATATAGAGATAGAGGATTTAGGAGACGAAACAATTTTAAGTACATTAAAAAAAAAAAAAGATAAAATTGAAATATATAAAAAAATTTTTATATTACTTATTAAAATCCAAAAAATTAACAAAGAAAAAATTTTAACTTTTAAAAAAAGTTATTACCACCTACCTAAATATTCTGAGAAAAAATTAATTGAGGAGGCAAACTTATTTACCCAGTGGTATCTACCAACAAAACTCACAAAAAATGAAATAAAAAAGGTAAAAAAAAAACTAAATAAAATTTTTAAAAAATTGTTATCAAAGTTAAAAATTAAAAAAAAAGTTTTAGTACATAGAGATTTTCATATTTCAAATATTATGTCTCATAAAAATAAGCTATTTTTAATTGATAGTCAGGATGCGGTATACGGAAATCCTGCTTATGATTTAGCATCTTTAATAGATGATGTAAGGTTTAGAACAACTCGAAATTTTAAAAATCACTTACTTCAAACATATTTTAAACTTGAAAAAAAAATTAAAATTGAAAAATTGAAAAATGATTTTGAAATATTATCTGTTTTAAGAAATTTGAAAATAATTGGTATTTTCACGAGACTTTCATTAAGAGACAAAAAACATAAATACTTAAAATTTATCCCCTATGCATGGAAATTAATTCAAGATAGATCAGAAGATATAAAATTTGAAGAACTTAATGTTTTATTAAATAATTACATCCCAGAAAACAAAAGACTAAAATGAGGATATCAACAGGGTTAATTTTGTGTGCCGGTTTTGGTAAAAGGGTTGCTCCTTTAACAAATACTACTCCGAAACCTCTTCTCCAAATTAAAAATGGTACATTATTAGAAAACTCTATAAATTTTTTAAAGAAATGTGGAATTAAAAAAATTAAAATTAATACCCATCACCTATCAGATGAAATTGAAAATTTTATTAAAAAAAAAAATTATAAAAATGAAGTAGAATTATTTTTTGAAAAAGAACTTTTGGATACAGGAGGAGGTATCAAAAATTTGGCAAATAATGATACTGATGAAAATTTTTTAATTATCAATCCAGATACAATTTGGAAGGATAATTATTTAATTGAAGTAGAAAAAATGAAAAAATTTTATTTTGACAACAATTTAAGCAACATTTTGATGCTTGTTAATAAATCTAGAAGTTTTGATAAAAGATTTAAAGGCGATTTTACTTTAAAAGATAATTTAGTATCTAAAGAGAATATAAATAACTATATTTTTACTGGGTGCCAAATTTTAAATAAAAATATTTTTACAAGTATTAATAAGGATAAGTTTTCAATTTCTGAAGTTTGGGATAAAGAAATTAAGAATAAGCAGCTTTACGGCATTGAAAGTGTTAACGAATTTTTGCATGTTACAGATCTTGATATTTATAAAAAATTAAGTTCTTAAAATTTGATCAGGTTTTTCGCTCTACTTTTGTCTAGATAAATTGCATCAGTTAATTTTTTGTTATTATTAAATGTTATTTTCAAAGGATTGCCAGTTGGTATCTCTAGTTTAGTTACTTCATTATTATCTAGTTCAAATAAAAATTTGCACATTGATCTTATTGAATTTCCGTGGGCAGAAACAACAATATTATTATCCAATTTATTTCTGATTTGAGACTTATAATAAGGAATTACTCTTTCATAGGTATCTTTTAAAGACTCAGTATCAGGCACTTTTTCTCTTGGAATATCTTTATAAGTTTCAATATTTAAAGGATGATAAGGGCTATTTTTACTTAAAGGTTGAGGTGGAGTATCCCATGATCGTCTAAAAATATGAACTTGCTCTTCTCCTAATTTTTTTTTCATTTCATCTTTATTTAAACCTGTTAAAGCTCCGTAATGTCTTTCATTTAACTCCCATGCTTTTATAATTTGATCATCTTTTTCTCTGATTGTGTTTAATATAAGCTTAAGAGTATCTATAGATCTCTTTTGATAGGAGCTGAAAAAGTAATCAATTTTAAAATTTAATTCTTTTATAAGTTCACCTGCTTTACATGCTTCAAGTTTGCCTTGTGGAGAGAGTTCGACATCAACCCATCCTGTAAACCTATTTTGTAAATTCCATTCACTTTGGCCATGTCTTATCAAAATTAAATGTCCCATTTTAATATATTTAATATAGAATATATACATACTAAAGATATTTGAAATATTAATATAATAATATCTTAACCATGTATTAAATTTTAAATTGAGAGGATAAGAAATGGACTCTTTCGAAGATAGAAAAAAAGGTTTTGAAAAAAAGTTTGCTCATGACGAAGAAAAAGAATTCAAAATAAGCGCAAGAAGAAATAAATATCTAGGAGAATGGGGATCAAAGATTATGGGATATAGTGAGGAACAAACTAAGGAATATATACAATCGGTTATAAAAGCAGATTTTGCAGAAGCTGGTGATGAGGACGTATTTAGAAAAATTAAAAACGATTTGGAAAGTTTCAACATTTCTGATGACGAAATTCGTAGTAAAATGAACGAGATGAATGAAAAGGCTAAAGCAGACTTTAATTAAATTATTCATTACCTTTTTATTTTGTAGTAATTCTTTCTCAGATGCAGAACAAATATCCTCGAAAAATGTTTTAGTAATAGATGGTGACACAATTATTTTAAATAAAAAAAAAATTAGATTTTCAGGAATTGATGCACCAGAAAGTTTTTTTAGAGGCAAGAAACAAACCTGTAAATTTGAAAGCCAAAAAATTTTTTGTGGCGAAATTTCAAAAAAAAAACTAACTCAAAAAATCGATAACCAAATTGTAAAATGTTTTATTGAGAAAAGTAATGATAGATATAATAGAATCCTAGCAGAATGTTTTGTTAATAATGAAAGCTTATCGGTTTATATGGTGAAAAATGGTTACGCATTTGATTATGCTAAATACTCAAAAAAAAAGTACCAAGAATATGAAAATTTTGCAAAAAAAAATAGACTTGGATTATGGAAAACTAAATTTGAATATCCATGGGTATGGAGAAAAAAAAACAGATAATTTATAAACTAATTAGTGATTCGATCAAAAAAATTAATAGTTTTAATTTCATTTCTATTCATATTTATATCTGCATGTTCATCTGTACCAAAAAATACAGCAAATAGTTGTTCAATTTTTTCAGAAAAATATTTTTGGTATAAACATGCAAAAAAAACAGAGAAGAAATGGGGTACTCCAGTTTATTTACAACTAGCTATTATTAAAATGGAATCAGATTTTGATTGGTTGGCGAAGCCACAAAGACAAAAAATTTTTAAAGTTATACCTTACAAACGTCCCTCAAGTTCTTTTGGATACTCACAAGCTGTAAAAGGTACGTGGAAACAGTACAAAGTCGAGACTGGAAATAAATTTGCATCAAGAGCAAGATTTAAAGATAGTGTTGATTTTATTGGGTGGTACACAAACAAAACAAAATCTATACTTAAAATACCGTTAGATGACAGTTTCAGACAATATCTTGCTTATCATGAGGGATGGGGGGGATACAAAAATTACAAAAAAAATCAAAAGGTCATCCTTTTAGCAAAAAAGGTAGAGAACAATTCAAATAGATATAAAAAACAACTTAATGATTGTAAAAATTCTTTATCAACTAGAAGGTATATTATTTTTTAGTTTAATTGTTTTTTTAGCTCTAAATCTACGGCATCTATTCTTTTAGTATTTTTTGCAAGAGCCAAATACATTGTTGGAGTAATGTACAATGTAAAAAATGTTGAAATTATCATTCCACCTAAAATTGTTGATCCGACAGCTAATCTTGATCCTTCACCTGCTCCAGGTCCAATATTTCCAATAACTAAAGGCAACATTGCAATCATAGTACTTAAAGATGTCATAATGATAGGTCTTATTCTAAGTTTACAAGCATCTTTAATTGCTGTTTCTATTTTTGCACCTGTTCTTCTTATTTGGTTAGCATAGTCAACAATTAAAATACTGTTTTTTGTAGATATACCAATTAAAATTACTAGAGCGATTTGTGAAAAAATATTTATTGAACTATTTAAAAATAAAATAAATATCAATCCTCCAAACACAGCAAGTGGAACTGTTAAAATTATGATGAATGGATGAATAAATGAATTGAATGTAGCAGCCATAACTAAATATGCTGTAATTAATGCTAAAGCAAAAATAATAAATATTTCATTACTAGTTTCTTTCAATTCCTCTGACTTACCTTTCCAAGTGATTTGATTTTGTGGCGCTAAATTATTCATTGTATTTTCTAAGTAATTCATTGCCTCAGCAAGACTATAATTTTCGTCAATTGCTGCAGATATGGTAACAGCTCTTTGTCGATTATACCTTGGTAAAGTCTCTGCTGTACCTTTCTCCTCAAACTCAACTAAACTTGCTAAAGATACGAGTTTACCACTTGTTTCTGATCTAACATGTATTTTTGAAATTCCGTCTTTATTTCTTCTGTCTGCGAGATATTGTTGTAAAATAATAGGATATTCTCTTCCCATTCTATTAAATGATGTAACTCTTTTTCCACCGTAAAAAGTCTCCAAAGTTCTCCCTATTGTCTCTGTAGAAACACCTAAATCTTTTGCTCTATTTTTATTTGTAATTAACTTAACTTCAGGTTTATTTTTTGAGTAATCACTCTCAATTCTCGAAAGATTTCTATTTTTTCTAAGGATTTGAATTACTTCATTTTGAATTTTCTCTAGCTCCTCATAACTAGTACCATAAATAACCATTTGAACTGGTTTGTTGTAATTAGATACTCTTATAGATTGTGGAGAAATTGGAAAAGCAAAAGCTTGTGGAACTGTAACTATCTTTCCAATAGCTTCTCTTAAAACTGTCTGACTTCCTTTTTTCCTATTTTTCCATTCATCTAGTAATGCTATTATAATAAAACTGTTGTATGTGGTTGCTGATTTACCAAATCCTGGAACACGCATAATTAATCTTTCATAAGGACTATCTTCAGCTTCAAGAAGTTTTAATAATCTACTTTCAATAATTTGTGCCTTATCTTGAGTGTATTCAAAAGAACTTCCCTCATCTGTTGAACCAATTATTAAATATGCACCTCGATCCTCAATAGGGATTAATTCCTTTTTGGTAAAATTGAAAAGGAAAATAGACCCTAAGACTACAAATATTATAAATCCTGATATTATTTTTTTTTTATTTAACCAATATCCCAAGGTTTCGATGTAACCTTCAGAGAAAGATTTAAATAAATTATTAAACTTTTTAACAAATAAACCTTTTTTTTCTTTTTTACTTAAAAATTTGCTACCTAACATCGGAGACAGAGTAAGAGCAACAAATGAGGAAACAACAATTGAAAAAGATAAAGCTATAGCAGTTTCTCTAAATAGTGTACCTGATATACCCTTTATAAAAATTAGAGGTAAAAATACTGCCACTAAAATTAATGTTGTTGCAATAATTGCGAAGGTAATTTGTTTTGATCCCTTATATGCAGCAACTAAAGACGTTTCTCCTTTTTCTATACGAGTATAAATTGCATCAGTCATTATAACAGAGTCATCTGTTATAATTCCAATTGCTAGTATAAAACTTAGCAAAACGAAAATATTTATTGATAAATCAAAAATATATAAGCCCAAAAAAGATCCAATTAAACTTACTGGAAGTGCAATTGCAGGCACAATGACAGCTTTTAAATTTCCTAAAAATAAATAAATGATTAATACAACTAATACAAAAGCAATTATTAAACTTTTATAAACTTCTTGAATAGCAGTTCCAACATAAGTTGCTCTATTAAATGCAATTTCAAGATTTAAACCATCTGGCAATAAGGGTTTTATTTCATTTATTTTTTTTTTAATTTCATTAGATAGTTCCACTGTAGAAGCACCGCTTCTAGCATAAATACCAATTCCTACAGTTTTTAAATTTTTTGCATTTTTTCTTTGTGCTTTAAACAAAGTTTTTTCTGAGACAGGTCCAAATTCTATATTTGCAACATCAGATAATAATATTGCTTTATCTTTAACTTTTTTAATTGGTAGTGATTTTATTGTTTCTATATTTGTATAAGATTTATCAATGTTTAAAGTTAAGTCTCTATTATCTGCTTCTAAAGTACCAGCAGGAAGATCAACATTCTCATTTCTTAAAGCTCTTTCAACTTCTTGAATAGTTAAATCGTTTGCAGCTAGTTTAATTGGATCAATCCATACCCTAACACTTAATTCTCTTAGACCCCCGACTAAAATTCTACCGACATTTGGTACGCTTGAAAAGACATCCACAAGGTATCTCTCGGCGTAATCCCCAAGGTCTAAATCGTTCCATGTAGGAGATGAAAGACTTAGCCACATAGTTGTAGTAAATCCTGCTGCTCTTTTTAAGATTTGAGGAGGACTAGACTCACTTGGTAAATTATCAACTACCCTTGATACTCTTTCTCTAATGTCATTAGCGGCATTGTCTAGGTCTATATCGGTATTAAACTCAATATTAATTCTACTTCTGCCATTTAAAGAAGTGGAATCAATGTTCTTGATCCCTTCAGCACCCCCTATTACATCTTCAATTTTTTGTGTAATTTCCTCATCAATAATTTCAGTAGAAGCTGATTTATAATCTGTTTGAACTTGGACTACAGGTGGTTGAATTCCCTCAGGCAGTTCTCTTACTGGAAGTTCTGAGAAAACAAACATCCCAAAAATAACCAATACTAAGGACATCACCCATGCTACTACCGGTCTTTTAATGCTTATTTCTGTAAGATTCATTATAAATGTTTATCTTAACTTTTTTTCTCAGCTTCAGATTTTTTAAAAATATTTAATTTTTTAAGCCAATCAAATTTTCCTTTTTTCGCTTCACTTTTAGTAGTTTTCTCTTTTTTCCCCCATGTCGATGCTTTCTGTTTTTCACCTTTTTCAATTGGCTTTATTTCTAAATTTGGTCTGACTTTTTTTAATCCCTCAGCTACAATTTTGTCTCCAGAATTTATGCCATCTTTAATTTCAATGAATCCTTTATAACGATCACCAATATTAACTTTAGTTTTAATTGCTTTGTTTTCATTGTTTACTTTATAAATAAATACATTGTCTCCTTCTACAATTGTGCTTGTATCAGGAGCACCCAAACTATTTCTCACATTGTATCTAATTGAGACTTCAAGAAAAGATCCAGGTAAAATCTCACCTTTTTGATTATCTATTTTAATTCTAATAGGTAATGATCTTGTGTCTTCTGTAATTCTACTTGATATGGAGTCTACTACTCCATCAAAAAATTCTTTTTTTGAGCCGGAGTATTCAATTTTGACTGGCAATCCAACTTCAATAAAAGGAAAATAGATCTCTGGGATTTGAACGTCACAATATATTGTTGATGAGTCATCTAAATTTATTAAAAGTGATGATTTTGAAACTTCAACGTCTTCGGAAAATTCTTTTTTACCAATAATCCCATCAAATGGAGCAAAAATTTTCCTATTTTTTAATTCTACTATTACATCACCTTTTTTAACTTTTCGGTTAAATTCTATTGGTTTAATTATTTCAAATTTTTCTATTTTGTATGCTTGAGTTTGAATAGGTACTGCAGTACCGAAAGTACTTATATTATTCTCAAAAATCCTTTCTTGAGCGTATGTTACTATTACTCCAGGAGGTGGCATTTTACTAAATTTTTTTTTGAAATGATTTCCAATCATTGTTCTTGCAATGATTACTCCTGCAATAATAAAAAAAAATATAAATATAACTGTTGTAATTTTAGATGATCTTTTCATTTATTTTTTACTCTATTTTTCCGTACTCTGCCCATGAACCATCATAAATGGTAGGCACATATTTATTATCAACCAAAGAATATGCAAGTGCTAATATACAAGCTGAAACTCCTGAGCCACAAGAAAAAACTAACAATTTATTATTATCAGGATTTATTTGATTAAATATTTGTTTAATTTCATCAATATTTTTAAATGTTTTGTCTGATCGTATAATATTGGTGAATGGCAAACAGTGTGAGTTCGGTATCGATCCACCTCTTACATTTTTTCTAGGATCAGATACTTTTCCAAAAAATCTTTCTTCACTTCTCGCATCTAAAACTAAAAATTCATTTATCTTAATATTTAAATTAATCTCTGATTTATTTTTAACCATATTTCTATTTTCAAAAGCTATATATTTCGTTTCTCTAAAATTAACTTTTTCTTTTGATGTAGGTTTTTTCTCTTTTTTCCACTTACCTAGTCCTCCATCGAGTACACTTACATATTTGGGGTTATGACCGTAATAAATAAAATTGTACCAACATCTACATGCACTTAACACATCAGAGTTATCGTAGATTATTATTTTATCTTCGTTTTCTATACCAAGCTTTGAGATATTTTTTGCCCAAGTTTTAGCATCAGATAGCATATGAGGAAGATCAGTATTTTTTTCTGAAAACTCATCTAAATCAAAAAAAATTGAATTCTCAATGTGTTCAATTTTATATTCTTCAAATCCGTTTCTATTTGTCGAGGGTAGATGCCATGAGGCATCTATTATTTTTACATGACTTAAATTTCCTATTAACCAGTCTGTGGAAACTAAATACATTAGAATTTTTTATCTAAATATTTCTGATGATATTCTTCTGCTGTACAGTAATTTTTCAAGAGTGATAGTTGTGTCACCACTTTTCCATTTAACTTTTTATTTTCAGCTTCAATCATTTTTTCAGCAGACATTTTTTGTTTTTCATTTAAATAAAAAATTTCACTTCTATATTGTGTACCAAAATCATAACCTTGAGAGTTAAGTGTAGTAGGATCATGAAATTCAAAAAAATATTTTAATATATCCTCGTAAGTGATAGTTTTTGGATCGTATTCAAGTTTAACAACTTCAGCATGGTTAGTTGTTCCGGTACAAACATCCTTATAAGTTGTGTTTTCAGTATTACCTCCACAATAACCAACCTCTGTTCTAATTATTCCATCTATCTTACTAAATTTTTGTTCAGGGCTCCAAAAACATCCAAGTGCTAAAATTGCTATTTCCATTGATAATTAGTGTATTTAATTTAAAGATAATAACATGCTCTCTAAAAATCAATTGGGATTTTTGTACATGTTTCTATCTGTATGTGCATTTTCAGTAATGGATATAATTGTAAAATGGTCTCAACATTACCCTTTGGGTGAAGTTTTATTTTTTAGGGGATTTTTTGGCGTCATTTTTTATTTATTTATTATACCATCAGATAGACGAAAAAACTTTTATTACACTAAGAGGGCAGGGTTACATTTTTTAAGATGTGCTTTTGGATTAATTGCTTTAGTTGCAATATTTATTGCTTTAAGAAATTTGCCATTAGCTACAGTAGTAAGTATTTCATTTGCTGCACCCATATTCACAACTATATTTTCAATTCTTTTATTGAGAGAAAAAGTTGGCATATTTAGATGGTTAGCAGTCATTATAGGTTTTGTCGGAATAATTATTATTACTGAGCCGGGTTTAAGTTCAGTGAACATATATTACATATACCCAATAATTTTTTGTTTGGGATTATCTTATGTAGCAATTGCTATTAGACAGTTGTCAAAAACAGAGCCAGTTTGGTTAATTTCTCTTTATTTTTCAATAGCAATTACTTTATTAAGTTTATTTACAATACCTTATGGGTGGATTATGCCAAGTTTATATGACCTTGTATTCTTATCTTTAATAGGACTTTTTGGAGGTGTTGCAAATTTATGGTTAAGTCAGTCATATAAATATTCTGAGGTATCATTAGTTACTCCTCTTAAGTATTTAGCTTTAGTTTTTGCTGTATTTTTTGGTTATCTAATTTGGGGAGAAATACCAACAATAAAAACTTTGATGGGGGCAGGTTTAGTAATAATTTCATCATTAATTATTTTTAGAAGAGAGATATATCTCAAAAAACAGTTAACATTAGCAAGACATGAATAAACCCCCATCATATTGGAATAAAGCGAGGAGATATTTATCATCAAAGGATAGAGTAATGAAAACTTTAATTGAAAAATACTCTGATGCTTCACTTACAACTAGAAAAAATATATTTCTTTCACTTTGTAAAAGTATTATTGGTCAACAGATTAGTGTAGCGGCTGCTAACTCCGTATTTTTAAAGTTTAAAAAAAAATGTAAGAATAAAATTTCTCCTAAAACAATTAAAAAATTAACCTTCACACAATTAAAAAGCTGTGGATTAAGCAGGCAAAAAGTAAAAGGAATTAAGTCGTTAGCTGAAAAAATGCTTAACAAAGAATTTAAACCTAATTTAATAAAAAATATGTCAGACGAGCAAGCCATTGAATATTTATCAGAATTGAGACAGATAGGCAGATGGTCTGCTGAGATGATACTTTTATTTACTTATAACAGGTCAAATATTTGGCCTGTTCAAGATATTGGTTTATTGAGAGCTATATCAAATAACTATAAAAAAAAATATTTGCCACCAAATAATTTTGTAGAAAAATTAAAAATTAGATTTTCTCCATATTGTTCAGTAGCAACATGGTATCTATGGAGATCTATAGATGATGAACCTATTCAGTACTAAATCCTTCTACAACTTGCATGTGTCGAACAGTTGTATCTTTAGCTAACGCCCAACCTTTTTGATATTCTTTTGAGTCGTGGCATTCAATTGCCTTTTGATAATTTGGGAATTCCCAAACAACTATTCTTAAAAAATTATCTCCCTCAAAAGATTGACTCTTACCTCCTCTTACTAGAGGCACACCTCCATAACTTTTAATAATTGGTGTTGCTGCTTCAGCATATTTTTTTAAGTTTTCTTGGTTTTCAATTTTTGTATATAAACTTATCCAATATCCTTTCATTATATTTCTCCTTTTTAAATTTTCAAATTTATGATACCAGATTTTATGTCAGAAAAATTGATAATCAGTTTTGAAGAATACCTGGACACAGTAGAAAAACTTGCATTAGAAATAAATAATAATTTTAAACCAACTGTATTAGTTGGAATTATGAGAGGTGCTGCGCCTATAATTGATATTTTATCGAGGATTTTAAAGTTACCTACAGCTTATATAGTAATCCAAAGTTACTCTGGCGAAGGCATGGAAGATAAGCAAGGAGAATTAGTTTTTGCTAGAGATATAAGCTCTATAGCTAAAGAGGAAGACTTTAAAAAAGTTTTATTGGTTGATGACCTGTCTGACACGGGTCTTACATTAAACAAAAGCATAGAATGGTTGAAAAATTACCAACCAATTAAAAATCAAATTCAAGAAATTAAAACTGCTTGTTTATGGAAGAAAAAATCATCTAAATTTACACCAGATTTTTGTCCAATTAAGCTCGATAACGATCCATGGATAGTACAACCAACAGAACATTATGAGGAAATGTCTATTGATGAAGTAATTGAAAAACAAAGTAGGGCTAGAGATTAACTCTAGCCCATTTAGATAATTATTTAAGCTACTACGAAACTAATTAAACTTAAAACCGCAATAACCCATATTGCAGGAGAAGTATCAGAAACTTTTCCTGTAAATAATCTTATTAATGCATAAGATACAAATGCAAGGGCAATACCATTGCTGATACTATAAGTTAATGGCATCGTTATCATTGCAAGTATTGCTGGGGCTGACTCTCCTATATCATTCCACTCAATATCTGTAATGTTTCTTACAAAAAGAACTGAAACAAATAATAGAGCTGCACCATCAATTTGTTTTGGTAAACTAGTTGCCAATGGTGCAAAAAATATGCAAGAAAGAAAAAGAAGCCCTATAACTAAGGAAGTCATTCCTGTTTTCCCACCTGCCTTTACACCAGCACCAGACTCAACATAACTAGTAACAGTAGTAGTTCCCATCATTGCACCTGCAACAGTACTTACGCTATCTGATAGCATTGCTTTATTTATATCTTGAACTTTACCTTTTTTATCAACTTTGCCAGCAACATTAGCAACCGAAGTTAATGTTCCTGCAGTATCGAAAAAATCGATAAAAAGTAACGTAAAGATTACCGTCGACATTCCTGCTGTCATAGCCGCAGATAAGTCAAATTCAAAAAGGTATGTCATAGGAGGTGGAGCACTTGCAATACCATTAAATTTTGCAAGACCAGTTGCCCATGAAATTATACTGAACGCTAAAATACCAATAATAATATTTCCTTTTACATTCATTTTTTCAAGCACCACAATTACAATAAAAGTTGCACAACCTAATAAAACCAATGGATTACTTAAGTCACCAAGTTTTACTAAAGTCACAGGATCGTCAACCACAACTTCCATAATTTGTAATCCAATGATCGCTAAAAATAATCCTATACCAGCTCCAATACCTAACTTTAAACTCCTTGGAATTGAGTTGATTAACCAAGCTCGAATTGGTGTGAGAGATATAATTAAAAACAATACACCTGCAACAAGTACAGCACCTAATGCTTCCTGTGGCGTGTATCCCATTCCTGCACAAACTCCAAATGCAACAAAAGCATTAATTCCCATTCCTGGAGCTAATCCGATAGGCCATGTTTTTCCATAAAATGCCATTATAAAACATGCAAGCGCGGTTGCTAAAATTGTCGCCGTGTAAACTGCCCCAAAGTCAAAAAATCCTTTTTCAGGTCCAGCAAATTCACCTGAAAGTATAAATGGATTTAAAAACATAATGTAAGCCATAGTTAAAAATGTTGTTACACCGGCTATGACTTCAGTACGAAAGTCTGTTTTATGTTTTTTATAATTAAAATAATTATCTAACATTCGTTCCTCCTAAAGGACTATCTTTATTATATTCTTAATTGAAATTCGCGATTTTAGATTGAATTATTAACATTTTTCAACTGTGGGGTTTAAATTTGCCTTATTTTGGTGGTTATAATTTATCATAACATGTTCATGAAAATAAAATTTATTTTAATCTCTATGTTCTCTTTAATTCTCCTATCTGGTTGTCAAACAATCAAAAATAAATCAGATGAAGTTGCAGAAAAAGAGAATGAGAAATATGGACAATTCGTAGGCAAACAAGTTAGTGAATTAAAAATGGAACTTGGAGCACCTACAGAGGATTTTGTTAATGAACTTGGGAATGAAACTTTAGTTTATAAAACTAAAAAATATGGCTTACCTTGTGACAGAAAGTTCGAGATTAATTCTTCAGGTACAATTATAGGATTTAATTCAAGCGGTTGTTTTTAAACCTGTGGGGCTTAACCCCACAAGCAAGGTTTTACTTATTTGATTTCAATAAGTTTTCTTTTTTTATGCTCTGGTATTATTCTTTCACAAGCAATAGTTAAAAGTCCATCTTTTAGTTGAGCGCCATTTACTTTTACATCATCAGCAATTGTAAATGATCTCGCAAAATGTCTTTGAGATATGCCTTTGTGAATTATTTCACCATCATCGTTTTTATTTTCTGACTTATCAACTTGTTTTGTTCTTACAGTTAATAAATTATCTTCAAATTCAACTTCAACATCATTTTTACTGAAGCCAGCAAGCGCAACCTCTATAGAGTATTTGTCTTGTCCAGTTCTTCTGATGTTGTATGGCGGATAGTTTGATTGCATAC
>CACMRY010000004.1 GCA_902616205.1 uncultured Pelagibacteraceae bacterium | reverse complement strand
TAAAATTATATAATTTAAAATATTAAAGTAAAAAATTTACTTTTTTTTCTGAAAATTCAATATCAATCTTATTGTGACATCCAAAATTATCTCCATCAACCTGAACGGGAATTTTAAAATTATTGCAATTAATATGAATACTTTTTGAGTAGGTAGTTATTATAGATTTATTTTTTGATAAATCTCCATAAATAATTATTAAAATTATATAATATATTAGCTTAAGCCTAGTTAAATCTTTAAAGACATAAGTTATTAATCTGTCATCAAAAATGTTTGACTTATTTATTTTATGATGGCCAGCATAAAACTTGGTATTAGAAGATAGTATCCAATCAGCTTGATGTTTTTGACCATCAAAGGAAACATTTAATTTATTGTTATTCATAAATATGAAATGTTGAAATCCCTTTAAACCAAATATTATCTTTCCAAGTATTTTTTTTATACGTGTATCAATCGAGTGAACAATTTTAGCATCCCAACCAATACCGGCCATTAAAAAAAAATAATTTTCATTTATTTTTATTAGATTGGATTGTTTATAATTATTTGAAGTTAATACTTTACAAACATCTTCTACTTTTCTAGTTATTGATAACTCTGCTTGAAGCAAATTGGCTGTTCCAGCTGGTATATATCCAATTGCAAAATTTTCATCAAAGTCAAAGTCATTTTTGATCAATTCATTAATAGCGAATGATACAGATCCGTCTCCACCTGCAACTATCAATCGATCATAATTCTTATTTTTAAATTCAAGAAATATTTCTTTCGCTTCTTTTTCAGATTTTGTTTTGAAATAATCAACAGTGTTGTTGATCTTTAATTTTTCATAAATCTTATTTATCAGTTTTACTTTTCTCCCAGATGAAGAATTAAGATTATAGATTAAACAAAAATGCATAATTTTTCCGTAACTAATTTTTAACAAAACTTTAACATTACAATGACATAAGAAATAGATGATTCGAGTTACAGTTGTGTTACAAAATAGGTTTTTTTAGTGCCACCTATATTAAAATATAAGAGTATTTTTATATCAGATGTGCATCTTGGTACCAAAGGTTGTCAGGCTAATAAGCTTTTAGAATTTTTTAAGAATTCAAGATCTGAAAATCTTTATCTGGTTGGAGATATAATTGATATTTGGGCTATGCAAAAAACTTTTTATTGGCCTCAACAACATAATGATGTCATTCAAAAAATATTGAGAAAAGCAAGACATGGAACAAAAGTATTTTATATAATTGGAAATCACGATGAGGTATTTAGAAAATTTATACCTATGCATTTTGGTGATATCAAAATTGTAAATAGAGTTATTCATGAGACGCAGTTAGGCAAAAAATATTTAGTTGTTCATGGTGATGCATGGGATGGAGTAATGAAGTATGCAAAATGGCTATCTAAATTAGGAGCGGTCGCTTACGAGATATTACTCAAAATAAATATTGTTATTAATTTCTTTAGAAAAATGAGAGGTAAAGATTATTGGTCTTTAGCCAAATTTTTAAAATATAAAGTGAAGAATGCAGTAAAATATATAGGCGAATATGAAAAGACACTAACAGATTATGCAAAGAGAAAAAAATTTGATGGAATAATTTGTGGTCACATACATCATGCAGAGAATTTAAATCTTGATGGTGTTAATTATTTAAACTGTGGTGATTGGGTTGAATCTTGCACTGCGTTAGCTGAAAAATACGATGGAACTTTTGAAATTATTTACTGGGACAAAACAAGACAAAACTATATTTTTGAAAATTTAGAGACTAAAAAAGTTAGCGATTTTAAAAGAGCATCATAAAATATGAAAATATTAATAGTGACAGATGCTTACTTTCCTCAAGTAAATGGTGTTGTTAGAACACTTCATGAAACAGGCGAAGTTCTAAAATCTCAAGGTCACACATTAGAATATATTACTCCTCAACAATTTCTTACTGTACCTATGCCCAAATATAATGAAATTAGATTGTCTATAAATATTTGGCCACGTGTAAGTAATTTAATCAACTCAATTAAGCCTGATGCAATACATATTGCAACAGAAGGACCTTTAGGTTTTATGGCAAGAAGACATTGTATTAAAAAAGGATTAAAATTTACAACAAGTTTTCATACAAGGTTTGATAAATATATAAAGCTTTATATGCCCATAATTCCAGCTAAATGGTCAGAAAAATTTTTGTGTAACTTTCATAATAAAGCTGAAAGAATTTTAATTACAACAGAGTCTATGCGTGAAGAACTCATTGCATTAGGTGTTGATAACTGCAAAATGGTTACGTGGTCTAGAGGAGGTAATCATGGTGCATTTAAAAATCCCATTAAGAGAGACTTACCTTATAAAAGACCAATATGGATTTATGTTGGAAGGGTTGCTGTTGAAAAAAATATTAAAGCATTTTTAGATTTAGATCTTGAAGGTACTAAAATTATAATTGGAAAGGGTCCTAACTTGAGCATTTTAAAAAAAAAATATCCAAATGATATTTTTTTAGGCGAGAAAACTAATGGAGAATTAGCATCACATTTTGCATCTTCTGATGTTTTTGTATTTCCAAGTAAAACAGACACTTTTGGAATAGTCGTTTTAGAATCTTTAAATTGTGGAACACCAGTTGCAGCTTACCCTGTACCAGGACCCAAAGATATATTGGGTGGAACTAAAATTGATACATTAGATGTGGACCTTAAAAACTCAGCACTTAAAGCTTTAAAAATAAATCGAGATGATTGTTTAGAATTTGCTAAAAAATATAGTTGGGAAGAAACGGCAAAGATATTTTATAACAATATATCACCTAATTAATATTTAAAACTATAGATCTAAGTTTATCAACAATTTGTTTATTATTTAATTTTTCTTTTTGTAGCGAGGAGATTTTTTCACCAATACTAAGCTTATATGTTCGATTTTTTTTATTTATTAACTCTCTTATAAATAAAATTCTTCTTAAGTTATTATTTATAAAGCCTACTGTTTGAAAGAATAAGCTATTCTTACCAAAAAAACGTACAGGAATAATTTCCGCCTTGGTTTTATTAATTATAGATCCAATTAATGGTTTCCATCTTCTTTCATTAGCCTCATTAAAAATAAAAGAAGATGTAGCAACTTCTCCTGAAGGAAAAGTTATTAAAATTCCATTTGCATTTAAGTGTTCAATTGCCTTCTTTTTAGAAATGATATTTTTTTTTATATCCTCTGTAAATTTTGAAAATTTAATTGGCAATAAGTACTCTCTTATTTGATCAATTTGTGAAAGTTCTTCGTTAATTAAAATTTTATAATCCTGTCGGATATCACAAATTATTGAACAAATTATAAGTCCATCTAATAATCCAAATGGATGATTTGCAACTATTATACTTGATCCTTCTTTAGGTATATTGGCAACATTTTCTGCAATGTAATTAATGTTAAAAATATCTAAAGTTTTTTTCCAAAAATTCTTTGACTGTTTTAACTCTTCATAATTAACTTTATATATAGATTTGATTTCATCAATTTTTGAAATTTTCTCTAAAATTTGCTGCATTAGTCTAAAATTTTATTAACATATTCTTTATTTATTTTTTCAATTGGTAAAAAAACAAAAACATCAGTTGTCTTAAATTTATTATCAATTACTGCACCTGTCCCAATAGAAGCGTTAAACTTTATATAAGCTTTAATTAAAGTTGGTAATTTTGAAATTAATTTAATATTCACATTAATGTTTTTTTGATAATCAATATTTAGTCTACATTTTGGTAAAGCACTGACTGTGATGTTGCCTGACATTTTATGATAATTGTTAAGATATATCAATTGATCTTCAATCTTGTTAATATTAGTACTTAAGAAACTGGCCGTACCAAACAAAGCATCTATATTATTTCTGTTAATATAATTATATATTTCTTTCCACATTAATTTAAGAACATTTTTATTTCTAAATTTATAAGATATACATGATCGACTTAATTCTAGCATATTGTCGTAAACTCCAGAATTTAGTAAATTATCTAAATTAAATTCATCGCAACTATAAAAACCTGATTTTTTTTCCGCAACAGATTGCTTAAGTAAACGATAAGTTCCTATTACTCTTGTTTTGGAAAATTTTGATTTTTTGCGGGTCACAATTATATGATCTGCATAATTGTCAAATTTATCAGAGTCTCTTCTAAAATTTCCTATATTATATAAAGGGTTTTTAATTCTTTCGGAGAAGAAAACTTTATACCTAAGTTTTTGTGCGAGTTTTACTTCTCCTCTGCTTTCAGCTAGTTTGACGTTAAACGAGGGCTTAAAAAAATCATAGGTATTTATATTAAACCTTTTATTCTGGTTAACTTTTCTAAATAATGTATTTATTGGCACGAATCCTTAGTAAAAGATTCACATGTATTTAATGTTAAATAATTATTTCAAATTCATTACAAAGTTTAATTATAATTTACATTAAAATTAAACAATATCTTAATAATTTTTAAACAAATGTTTTACATAAATATTTTAAAGTAATCTAATTAGGAAGTATTATGAGTTACAGTAAAATTGAAAAAGCAACCAAAGAATTTTTTAAATCAAATATTGAACCTTTCAAAGATATAGTTTCTAAGGAAGTACATTGTGAGGCTATACATAAATCAAGTTTTGGCGGTAACATAAAGAACTACGATGAAATGATGGAAATGATAAAAGATGCGATGACTAGTTGGAACACAGAACCAGAAATTAAGTGTTTAATTGATACTCCAGAGGTCGTAGTTAAAACTGTTAAAGGATTTGATCCTAACTTTACTTATCTTGAAATAGATCAACTTAAAGATGGTAAAATTATTAAACATTTTTATGGCAAAGTTCCAAAATAGATAAATCAAGGTTTAAGGGATTATGGCGGAAGATAATCGGCGTAAACTGTGGACTTTAATAAAGGAAGCTGGCGATTATTTACGGGATTAGAGGTTCACATTAATCCACATTAAACGGCATTATCCCACACGAACAAAATCATCTTTTGATAGACCAAAAAAAATAAACCTTTATTAACAAATTTTTCATTACAAATACCGATAATGATAGCAGGTATAATTAAATATTCTTATACAACCGGAATATTTTAACTTACTTGGATTCCGTTTGACCAAACGTTTTTCACAACAGGTAAATTTTGATAAACTTTAAACCTTACTAAATCTGCTCTTTTATTGTTATCAATTAAACCCCTATCATTTAAATTTGTAGCTATAGATGGAGCGTGACTAGCTGCTGCAAATGCTTTTGGAAGATTATCAATTTCTAAACCCCATTTGACAACAGATATAATTAATGATGATGGAATATAATCTGAGCTTAAGATATCTAAACAATCATTTTCTAAGAGTTCTTTTGCAGATATATTGCCAGAGTGTGAACCTCCTCTAAGTAAATTAGGAGATCCCATCATAACTTTAATATTGTAATCTTTAGAAGTTTTGGCTGCTTCTAATGTTGTTGGAAATTCAGCCAATTTTACTCCATATTTATTTGAATTATGAACATCATTTTCTGTGGTATCGTCGTGACTAGCCAAAATACAATCATATGATGATTTAAATTCTAAAATTTTATCTATGTGTTTCTTGCTATTTTTTTTTGAAAGATTTTTTAAGTGATCAAAATGAATTTCCATTTCATTTTCTGTCATACCGTATTTAATTGAAAGATATTCTTTGTACTTATCTATAACTCTAAATTGCCTCTGACCTGGTGTATGATCCATTATACTAATCAGTTTTACATCGTGAGTTTCATTGTATTCGTCTAATTCATCAATCAAATTCTCCGAACAAGTTTCAGCTCTTAAATGTATTTTGTGATCAATCTTGAGAATATTATCTTTTTTAAAACTTGAAATTATATCCGAACAGTTTTTTGCATATTTTTTATATTTTCCTGTTTTTTCAATAGAACCAACTCTTAATGCATCAAAAACTGTAGTTATTCCAACAGATGCTAATTCTCTATCATGAGATAAAATTGCATTTTCTACTGGAAATGAAACTTTAGGTCTTGGTGTCATGTGTCTTTCAAGATTGTCAGTATGTAATTCAACCAATCCTGGCGAAATATAATCTTTTTCGCAGTCTATAGAACTTTTGTTATTACTTAATCCACTACTTATATCGACAATCTTGTTATCTTTAATCCTGATATGACCATGAACGATTTCATCTTTTTTAATTATCATGGCATTGTTTAAAATATATTCATGCATCACTTTTTAATACACATGAATTGTTACAAATATTTTAAATTAGAGAAAATTTATATAAGTATTATAAGTTGAATTATGAAAAAATATTCTAGATACGCTATTTATTATGCACCTCCAAAAGAGAGTAGTCTAGAAGAATTTGGCAGATATTGGTTCGGTTGGGATCCACTTAATGCAAAGTTAATAAATAACAAACATAGAATTAATTATCTAAACAGATTTGGAATTAAAAACTTAATAAACATAGATAAAAATGTTTTAATTGCAAAGAAATATGGGTTTCACGGCACACTTATTCCTCCTTTTAAACTAAACAAAAATTATAGTACCAATACATTATTTAAAAAAACTGAGGAAATAGCAAAAAAATTCAAAAAATTTAAATTTTATAAATTTAAATTAAAAAAAATGAATAATTTTTATGCTTTTGTTCAAAATAAAAAAAATAATAACATTAATAAGTTATCAAATAGACTAGTTAGAGAATTATTTAAATTTAGGTCACCTCTTACAAAAAAAGAAATTGATAGAAGAAATCCCTCTAAACTAAGTAAATTACAATTAAATATTTTATATAAATGGGGATACCCCTATTTAATGTCAGAATTTAATTTCCATATGACCCTTGCATCAGAGGTCACAGGAAACAAATTGTACCTTGAGTTAAAAAAAATTGAAAGAAACAAAGAAATCATTTTAAATGAAATAAATAATTTTGATAAAATATATATATTTGGTGAAAACCAAAAAGGAATGTTTGAGAATTTAGAAAATTTTTCACTTAGCTAAAATTATTTTTTTCAATTTATTTGCACCTATAGCTATTGATTTATTATTATTTATAGTAATTATATTTTTCGGTAGTAAATTAATTTTTCTTTTTATCCTTTTATTAATTGATTTTTTGTCTTCTCTAGCTCGATTTACAAGTCTCTTTTTAATAATTGTTGATGGGGCAAAAATATTAATTATTTTAACGTTATTAACTTTTTTTTTTACTTTAAAAAGTACTTTTCTTGATCCATTAAAAATTACTGTTTTACCTTCCTCTATTTTTTTTATTTCCTTAAATGGAATACCGTATGAAAAACCATGAGCTTTCCAGTAAACAAAGAAATGTTTTTTTAAAATCTTATCTTCAAAATTTTTAATTGATATGCTGTAATGATCTTCATTTTTAATATCTTTTTTCCTAGTAATGTACCTTTTTACCAAAATGGAATTAGGAATTTTTTTAATTACTTTTTTTAATAAAGTATCTTTTCCTGATCCTGATGGTCCAACGACTACGATAAGCTGACCGTTATTTTGCATCTGATATTTTTGTAATATCTATTTCCCTAGCATTTAAATATTTACGTGAATATTCATCATGAAAAATACCAATTATTGAAGATCCACTATCTTTTTTTTCATTAATCAAATTCAAAACAATATCTTTGTTAACACTATCTAAACTAGCAGTTGGTTCATCTAGTAATAAACATGGATAATTTCTAATCAGTCCCCTAGCAACATTAACTCTTTGTTGTTCTCCACCTGAAAAAGTTAGTGGCGATAAATTCCATAAGTTTTTATCTATATTAAGTTTTAGTAAAATTTTTTCAGCTTTTTCACGAACTTCATCTTGATCTGAATTTATTTCTAATAAGGGCTCCATAACAATTTCAATTGTAGGAACACGAGGTATCACTCTTAGAAATTGACTAACATATCCTATTATATTTTTTCTAAGTTCAATAATATTTCTCGGATATGTATGATCTATGTTGTGATTATTAATTTTAATTTGTCCTGATTGAAAAACATAGTTTCCGTAAATCATTTTTAAAATACTAGACTTTCCAACACCTGATGGTCCTGTTAACGCTACAATTTCTCCAGGATTAATTTTCAAATTCAAATTATTAAAAACTAATATGTTTGTTTTGCCCTGATTATGAAGTGTAAATTTTTTTGTAATTTTATTTAGTTCAATCATATTTAAACCTGTAATACTGAACTAACTAATAACTGAGTATAAGAATGTTGCGGATCATCTAATACCTGATCACAAAGTCCAGACTCAACAGCCTCCCCATTTTTCATAACAATAATTTTATCAGCTAACAATCTAATCACTGCTAAATCGTGAGAAACGATTACAACTGATAAATTTAATTCTCTAACTAATTTTCTTAACAAATCTAAAATTTTTGCTTGAACAGAAACATCAAGACCTCCTGTTGGTTCGTCCATGAAAATTATTTTAGGACTCGTAACCAAATTTTTTGCTATTTGTAATCTTTGCAACATTCCACCAGAAAATGTTCTTGGAAAATCATCTACTCTACTTTTATCGATTTCTACTTTATCTAACCATTTAAAAATAGTTTGCCTAATATTTCCATAATTTCTTTGTCCAATCGACATTAATCTTTCACTAATATTTCCACCAGCACTTACATCTAATCTTAAACCGTCTCTAGGATTTTGGTGAACAAAAGCTAATTCAGTTCTTATCAATAACCTTTTCAATGACTCAGATATTTCTAGAAAATCAATCGTTTCATTACCTGTTTCAATTAAGATTTTTCCACTATCAGGAATAAGATTGCCTGATATGGAATTTATAAAAGTTGTTTTTCCTGAGCCAGATTCTCCTACTACACCAACGACTTCCCCAGGATATAATGTCAAATTCATATTTTTGCATCCCACTTGATTACCGTAATATTTGTTTAAATTATGAACTGACAAAATTGGTTGCATTTAATTATTTTCCATTCTTTGATTACAATAATTTGTATCTGAACATATAAATGATCTATTACCGTCATCATCAGTAATTATTTCATCTAAAAAACTCTCATTTGATCCACAAATAGAACATTTATGAGGTGCCTTTGAGGGATCAAATGGATAATCCTCAAAATCAAGACTCGTTACTTCAGTATATGGTGGTATTGCATAAATTCTTTGCTCTCTTCCTGCTCCAAATAATTGAATAGCAGGGTTATTGTTCATTTTTGGGTTATCAAATTTTGGAATAGGTGATGGGTCCATTATATATCTTTCATTTGTCTTTACTGGATAAGCATATGCTGTTTCTATATGACCATTTTTGGTAATATCTTCATATAACTTTACATGCATAATTCCATATTCTGATAGTGCATGCATTTTTTTAGTTTCTTGATATCTTGGTTCTAAAAACGCAAGAGGTTCTGGTATTGGAACTTGATAAACAAGTATTTGTTTTTCTTTTAACTTTTCTTCTGGAATTCTGTGTCTTGTCTGAATTATCGATGCTTGGCTTGTTTTTTCTGTGGTCTCAATATTAGCAGTTTTTTTAAAGAAATTTCTAATTGAAACTGCGTTTGTAGTATCATCTGCTCCTTGATCAATAACTTTTATCACATCGTCAGTTGTTAAACATGACGATGTTACTTGAACCCCTCCTGTTCCCCATCCATATGGCATAGGCATTTCTCTAGATGAAAATGGAACTTGATAACCTGGTATGCAAAGAGCTTTAATCAAAGCTCTTCTTATCATTCTTTTTGTATTTTCGTCTAAATAAGCAAAATTATATATTTCATCTTGAGCTGCAACATCAGTTTTTTTATTTTTAAATTTAAGTACGTTGTTCATTTTTTTTATACTCTTCTCTAATTTTTCTTACTAAATCCAATTCCGCTTGAAAATCTACATAATGAGGTAATTTGATATGTTCTAAAAAACCTGTGGCTTGAATATTATCACAATGAGATATAACAAATTCTTCATCTTGAGCAGCAACACCCAAATACTCCTCACCAAATTCTTTCCATCTCATTGATCTATCAACTAAAGCCATAGAAATAGCTTTTCTTTCTAATTGACCAAAAACTAAACCATATCCACGGGTAAATTGAGCAGGTATTTTTTTACTACCTTTAAATTGGTTTACTGACTCACACTCAGTAAACATGACATCAGCAATATTTATTTCTATTCCTAATTCTGGAATTTCAAATTGAACCTCAACGTAACCAGTTCTTAATTCACCAACAAATGCATGATTTCTAGCATACCCTCTCTGTGTTGAATAAGCTAAACCAAGAAGAAAACCTTCATCTCCTCTTGAAAGAGATTGCAATCGTTCAGATCTTGTTAAAGGAAAATTAATTGGGTTTCTTGTAATATCTTTAGATGTCTTGCCACTAGGTATTTCTTTCTGAATTAATCCTTCTTTATTTAAAAAGCTTAAAACATGTGGGATTTCTTTATCATCATATTTTTCAATCTTAGCTTTTTCATACTCTCCATCAGCAAGAAGCTTGAAATCAAGTAAACGGTGTGTGTAGTCAAATGTTGGGCCTAACTTTTGTTTACCTGGGATATCTTTAAATGTTGCAGATATTCTTCTTAGACATAACATTTTGCCAGTTTCGATAGGTTTGCTTGAACCAATTCTAGGTAAAGTAGTTCTATAGGCTCTCATTAGAAAAATTGCTTCAATCAAGTCACCTCTAGACTGTTTGATTGCAAGAGCAGACAAATCTTTGTCATATAAAGATCCTTCTGACATAACTCTATCAACACTTAAAGTTAGTTGTTCACTAATTTGTTTAATATTTAGTTCTGCTATATTTACATCCCCTCTTCTTATTTCGGATAACCAGGAATGTGCGTTATTTATTGCCTTTTCCCCACCTTTTACTGATACATACATTTTATAGCTCTCCTATTTTCAATGATCTTGGTATTGAATAAAATTTATCATTATCAACAAAATAAAAATCAAGTCCTAATGGAAATTGCTGGTTATTTTTTTTTATAACCTCTCTATCAGGTAAAAATATACTTTTAGAACTTTTAATACCAGGGCCAGAAATTATGGCATTTGGTTTTTCAAATTGGGACTGGCAAATAATTGTACACGATTGATCAGGATTTTGCTCGTCCCCCTTTTTAAATTCATCTAATGGTAAAAGATCATCCCAAGTACCAATTGCAAAATTTGCATTTTTTTTATCTGTAATGTTTGCACCTGTATTAAATTTAATCCAATCAATAGTTTCTTGATTGTTAACTTCACCACCTAAAAAAATATTTGAATAACTATCACAAAAAGTTTTTATTATTGAACAACTAGCTGAAAACATATTCGAAGGGGGATCTATATTTTTTAATGTCTCAATTGAACCGGGATATGAGGTTGCAAACAAAATACTTCTAAAATAATCAGCACTTACTTGAGAATTATTTTTTTTAGAAACAACTTCCATAGATTATTTATCCTCACCTCTTACCAAGGTAAAAAAATCAACTTTAGTAGCTTCTGTTTTAGATAATATTTCATTTCTTTTGTTATTTTTATATTTAATTAATTTATCAATTATATTTCTTTTAATTATTTCTTTTTTTTCAGTTTGCATCAATGCATCGCACAAAGCTGCAATTTTGGATTTATATTTATTTCTACCTTGAACATAACCATGTCCTTGAATTTTTTTATCTAAACTTAATGAACATCTCGTTATAGTTACTTCTCCAACATTAAAATTATCACCTGTGACGCCTGCTTTTCCTTGAACCATAACACTGCCAATCTCAGGTTCTCTTAACCAATTATATTCTATTTTCATATTTAAATTGTCCCAAAGCGATATTAGATAATTTTCATCTGCTGTTGCTAAATAACTTAACCATTGTTTTCTTGATTTATTTTTCATAATACTATACAACTAGACAAGTACTAAAATTAAAAATAATTTCAATATATTATTTATTAAAATTTTATGACAACAAAAGATTTGCTTTGGAAGGAAATATACAATTCAATCAAAAGAGAAATTGTTTTAAATAAGTACAAAATTAATAAAAAGTTAGATTCTGAGAATGACTATGCAAAACAATTCAATGTCAATAGACACACTATAAGAAGAGCTTTTAAAGAACTTAAAGATGATAATTTAATATATTCAAAAAGAGGTCTTGGAGTATTTGTTAAATCATCAAAAATTAATTACTCAATTAGTAAAAACGTACGATTTACTGAGAATATACTTCAAGAAAACCAATCAGTAAGAATTGAAATAAAAAGTTTTGATATTGCTGAATGCAATCTTTTTGAAAAAAAAGAACTCAACTTAAAAAAAAATGACAAAGTTACACGCATAAATAGCATAGGTTTTGTCAACAATTCACCTTCTGTAATAACTTTCAGATCGATTCCTTATAAAAAATTTCCAAAATTTATTAATTATTTTGTTAAAAAACAATCAGTAACCAAAGCTTTTAATTTATTGAATATCAAACTAATTAAAAGATCAAAAACTCTAATCAATGCTGAAATTGCAGACAAAATAAAATCAAATTTATTAAATATAAATGAGGGGGAAGCACTATTAAAAACTACATCTGTTAATGTCGATTTTAAAAACAATCCTATAGAGTTAAGTGAAAGTTATTTTATTGGATCTAAAATTCAATTTTTAATAAAAAATTAGATTTTCTACCTTAGGTTTAAATTTCATATAACTTAAACAAAATTTAAAAGATTCATTAATAATATTTTAACATTTATTAAAGATTAGAGGGTTAACAAATTCCTCAAATGATTATTGAAAAAGTTAACAAATTTTTCGGTGATAATCATGCCGTTAAAAACGTTTCTTTTGAGGTTAACAAACCTCAAATGATAGGAATCATAGGTAGATCTGGGGCTGGTAAATCAACATTACTAAGAATTATAAATCGACTTACCGACGCAACAGATGGGTCTATTGAAATTGAAGGTCAAAATATTCTAGATTTAAAAAGTAAGGAAAAGAGATCATGGCAAAGAAACTGTGCAATGATTTTTCAACAATTTAATTTAGTTCCACGATTAGATGTTCTAACAAATGTAATATTAGGCAGATTAAATTATCAGGGCTCATTTAGAGCATCTTTAAAAATGTTTTCTCGAGATGAAAGAGCTGATGCTCTGATTTTACTCAATAACTTAGGTATGGCTAACACTGCCCTTCAAAGAGCTGAAACGTTATCTGGAGGTCAACAGCAACGTGTAGCTATATGTAGAGCTTTGATGCAAAATCCTAAAATGATTTTAGCAGATGAACCAATTGCATCTTTAGATCCAATGAATGCAAGAATGGTAATGGAATCATTAAGAAAAATTCATGACGAAAAAAATTTAACAGTTATTTCAAATCTTCATACACTTGATACAGCAAAAACTTATTGTGATCGAATTATTGGAATGAAAGATGGTGAAATAGTCTTTGATGATTTGCCTGAAAAATTATCACATAAACTTGCAAGAGAAATTTATGGTGCAGAGGCTGATGAAGCTTTTGAGCCACAAGTAACATCTACAGAGCTTAAAACAAAAAATAAATTAAATGGAGATGTTGAGAAAGAATTTGCAACTGCATGAGATCAATAACTCATCGTTACAAATAAGTCGTTAGACTAAAATTATAAAAAGGAGATAATTATGTTTAATAAACTAACAAGAGTTATTGCACTTTTGGCTATGGTGTTTTTTTCAACTCAAGCTAATGCAGTAACTTACACAGGTCCAAAAATGGACTTAAGTAAATACCAACCAGAATTTAGAGTTGGTTTTTTAGGTGACGAAGCAGCTCAAGATATTATAGCTAGAAATGAATGTTTCATGCCGTATATCGAAGCCGCTTATGGTGTACCAGCTAAATTTTTTACTTTTAAAGACTACGCTGGAACAATGGAGTCGATGCTAGGTGGTAATCTAGATTACACTTGGTTCGGTTCTTCAGGATATGCGGGTATGTATTTAAAAGATCCAACTGCAGTAGTACCAGTACTAACAAGAATGCAGCCAACTGGTGATATGGGTTACTACTCTGTTGCAGTAGCAACTAAATCATCTGGAATTAAATCAATGGAAGACCTTAAAGGTAAATCCTTTGGTTGGGCTGACCCTAACTCTACATCAGGTTTTTTAATTCCGTCAATTGAATTAAAGGCTATGGGTATGGATCCAGATACATATTTTTCAAAAACACAGTTTTCTGGAGGACATGAAAACAATGTATTAGCGGTAATGAATGGTGATGTTGATGCTGGTGTAACATGGGTATCTGGTGTTGGTAGCTGGGAAGAAGGATATTCGTCAGGGAATTTAAGAAAAATGGTTGATAAAGGGATTTTAAATATGGACGACATTGTTCAAATTTGGTCTTCAAAATTAATTCCTAATGGTCCAATTGTGATGCCTACTTTTTTACCTGTTAGAGCACACCAAGTAATGATTGGTTTAAAGCAATGGATACACGAGAACGATCCAAAATGTAGCGAAAACGTTGCAAACGGGATTGTAAAAAAATGGGTTCCGGTGGATCATTCTTTTTACGAGTCAGTTGTAGCTGCAAGAAAAGCTAAAATTGAAGCGCAAAAAAATAATTAATTAAACCCCCTATAATTAGAGGCAAAGACTGTAAATCTTTGCCTCTGATTTATTTTTATAAATTATGGCAAAAGCCTTACCTGCCAACCTAGAACAAATTGAAGTTAATTTAAAAAAATTAACAAACCAGAGAACTAGGTCCTCGCTACTTGGAATTGCAATTCTAATATTAATTTTTTTTGGTGGTACCTTGGTATCGTTAGAAGCAAATGCAGGGTCTTTTGGAAGAGGTATAGCTAATTTTTTTAACTACCCTAGAGATTTATTTGTAGACACTTTTGAGATGGGATGGAAATATTGGCCAAGAGTTATTAAGTATATTCCTGAATTAATTATTACTTTAAATATTGCTTTATTTTCAACTTCTATAGGTTTTATTTTAGCAATTATATTTGCAATTTTTTCAAGTAGGAACCTAATTAGAAACAAAAGAGTTATTCAATTTACAAAATTTTTAATGGATGTGACAAGATCATTTCCAACATTAATAATAGCAATGGTGTTTTTATATCTAATGGGTAAATCATCTTTACCAGCTGTAATTGCTATAACAATACATACTGCTGGAGCACTTGGTAAATTATTTACAGAGGCTATAGAAAATTGTGATGGAAAACCTATTGAAGGTTTAAGTTCTGTTGGTGCAACTTGGACACAGAAGATAAGATTTTCAGTTCTTCCCCAGGTACTACCTTTGTTTTTAAGTTATGGAATATTGAGGTTAGAAATTAATGTTAGAGAATCTACAATATTAGGTTTTGTTGGTGCAGGTGGAATTGGAGAAATGTTAGCGGCTCTAATTCAGTGGAATTATGGAGCTGATGTTTTAGCGTGTATGTTCTTACTGGTTGGTACGATAATTGCATTAGATTATTTGTCTGCATATTGGAGACATAAATTAATTGGAGCAAATCAATGAGTTCTAGTTTAGCTATTCAAAGAGAAAATATTCGTAAATTATTTCCTGACACATTTAAACAAGCCAGAAAGAGTAGATTAAGAGGCCAAATAATTTTTTTTCTCGTCTTAGTATATTTAATAGTAGGTTTTTTTACTTTAGATGTTGTTGATATCCCAAAAAAATGGAAACCACAAAATGCTGCTATGTTTGTCTTAGACACATATGCACACAAAGATCATGTAACAATGAAATGGGAAAATCATGAGGATATTAAAATAGCTTTTGAAGGAAATTATAGAAGTGTTTATGGAAGAGATAATCTTGATAAATCAATTCCAGATTGGTTTTACAAAAATTCTGATAATGTTGGCAATGTAGTTGAGTTTAATAATAAAGGTAAGGCAATATTATACAAAGATAAAGTCGAGATTGTAAATTTTCCAAAATATGAGAGAGATTTTACCATAAAATTAAATTCTAATGGTAAACCTTACCTTGTAGGTTCAGAGGATTTGGTCATAGAAGATTTAAAAGGTTTTAGAATCACAGAAAATAGAGTTGAATTTAGACCCACTTTGTATGAGAGAATTCAAGTATATCCAAAAAAAGTTGAAATTCATCGTTACAGTATCGGATGGAAATATTTTTGGTTTGATTTCTCAAGTCCTTTAGAACCATATAGCTTTTTCGAAGCATTAGGTTTGACTTTTTCTAAAGAAAGAGTTGTTCCTGAAATGTCTAATTTAAAACTTTTCTTAACAGAGATTAAGGATAATGAAGCATTTATGCACGGTAGAGTTTGGTGGGCAATGCTCGAAACAATAGTTATGGCTGTACTTGGGACAATGTTTGCTACAGTAATGGCTCTGCCCTTGTCATTCCTTGCTGCATACAACGTTACACCTATTAAAGCTCTAAGATTTACGTTAAGAAGATTATTTGATACTTTAAGAGGAATAGACTTTTTAATTTGGAGTTTAATATTTTTAAGAGCTTTTGGTCCAGGACCCTTCACTGGTATTTTTGCGATTGGTTTTACTGATACAGGTACTTTAGGTAAATTATATTCTGAAGCAATTGAAAATACTGAGAAGAAACAACAAGAAGGAGTTCAATCTACAGGGGCTAGCAAATTTCTACAACATAGATTTGGTATAATTCCTCAAATACTTCCAATTTTTGTATCTCAATCCTTATACTATTTAGAGTCAAATACTAGAGGAGCCGTAATAATAGGTGCAATGGGCGCAGGAGGAATTGGTTTACAATTTTTAGGTGCACTAGGTACTGGAAATGATTTTGAAAATGTCGCCTACATGGCAATATTAGTTTTGGCTGTAGTAATATTTATGGATAGATTATCTGCTTGGCTTAGAAGAATATTAATTGGATCAGATCAATTAATTGTAAGGTAAATAGAAAAAATACCTTTATCAAAAATTTTTCTAGAAATTTTAATTTAAGAATTTAAAAAGATAAAAATCAATCTTTCCAGAATTTCCACCAAGGTTTTTCTTCCTTTGTTATCTCATTATTGTCAACAACAACTTTAGTTATAGATGGATCCTCTCCATCTACTAATCCTGCTCTAGCAGTTGTTTTAGCGTCTTCTAATTTTAGTTTTGCCTCAAAAACTCTGTTTTCATTACACAATTTCATGCCCTCTTTCATTAATGCTTCTGCCTCAGATGCTTTTTCGGGACTAGATCTTGAAATATCATTTTTAACAGTGGCTCTTAACATAAGTACTCCAGGGTCTTCACAATTCCCTATTTCATTTTTAAATGTATCCTCAGTATTTTGTGAATAACTACTGCCGGCTTGTTGCTCTGTTATTTTAGCATGATTGTCAGCTTGAGTAATAGAAATTGTGGATAAAGTTAATATAAATGAGATTAGGATTTTATTCATAATAATCTATTAACTTACTTTTGTTAAAAAAATGTTAAAGAAATAAAAAAATTTGTGAAATATTTGTCTGCATTTTTAATAGGTATATCAGTTACCTTTTGTTACAGCAGTTGTATGTACCTGTTCTCAGCGTTGTTGCTAACTTGGGAAAACGAACTAGGTATTTCAAGAAACAACTTAACTTTTATTTATTCCCTAGGCTTAGTTGTGCATAGTTTACTTTTACCTTTTCTAGGTAAGATTGTAGATAGAAATCTAAGTTTTCCAATGATGTGGACCAGTCCTATACTGTTAGGACTAAGTGTAATTTATCTTTCATCAGTAGATACATATGGTGGATTTTTACTTGCTTGGATACTTGTCAGTGCAACCTCGGGTGGCTGTCTTTATACGATGCTTTTTAGTGTCATTACTATTAATTTAAAATCAAAGGCCAAAACATCTATTGCAATAATTACTTTGTTTGCTGGATTTGCAAGCACATACACATTTCCTACTGCTACTTATTTAACAGAACAATATGACTGGAGGTTTACTGTATTTATTTTTGGAATATTAAATATATTGATTAGTTCACCAGCTAATTATTTTGGTTTCAAAAATATAATTATAAAAGAATTTAAAAAAATTGAAAAGAAAACAGATCAAAATTCAAAGCTTAAAATAATACTTAAAGATTATAGATTTTGGTTATTTAGTTTTTCATTGTTTGTTATTGGATTTAATATTGGTGCTATTACAACTCATGTAATTCCAATGTTGCAGGAAAAAGGGATGAGTCTATCCCAAGCTGTATTGACAGCATCTCTGTTTGGACCAGGACAAGTAATAGGTAGAATTTTAGTTATGATATATGGAGGTGATAAGTCAAATTTAAAATTATTTGTAATTTGTTTTTACTCGATGGTAATTGGAATGATATTTTTATACTTTATAAATATTAATCATTACTTAGCATTTTTATTTGTTTTATTTAATAGTTCAGCATATGGCAGTATGGCTATTTTAAAACCTTTGGTTCAAAATGATACTTTTGGCCAAAAAAACTTTGGCAATATTCATGGTATTTTAGCTTTACAATATATGATTGGTAGTATTGCTGGTCCATGGATAGGTTCCTTGATATGGAATGTAGGGGGGTATGATTTGTTAATATTAGTATTTTTTGTTTTAGCAATATTTGGTAACTCGACAGCAATTTTTCTAAACAAAAAAAAATTTATTTAAAACTGCTTTCCACATGTTTATAAAAAAAATTTATATTTGGAATTTCTAAATTTTCAACTTTAGCAAGATCATCATATTTCCTTAGTCTAACTGCATCTTGCATAAAAGGTTGTTTAATAAATTCGTTTGCCTCTTCTTCAGAAAAACTACCACCTTGAACATCCAAACTTCTTTTTGAGGCAATAGATAGAGCCTCATAATATCCTTTCTCATAATAAACTAAATATCTTTTAGCTGGCACATGCCCTTTAATTAGTCTTGTAACATCTTCTGGAAAAAATTTAGAAAGAAAAAAGGATCCTGAATTCTCATGCTTTTTATCTACTCCTTTTTTGATGGCTTCTTTATCATTATTAATTAAGTGACCAATATCATGGAATAGAGCTGCAGTTATAAAAAAATTGTTTTCATTATTTTTTTTTGCCAATAATGCACATTGAATTGCATGTTCTAGTTGTGAAACTTTTTCATTTCCATATTGTTTGTCTGATCCAATTTCTTCTATAATTTTAAATAAATTGGTTATATTTGATTTAATATCCACAATGTTACTTTAAATTAAGAATGTTTCAGTTTTGTTACAATTTAGATTTAGCATTCATTAAGTATAGAAAAATAATATATAGTAATAAAAGTTAAAAATGAAAAAACTTTTATTTGTTTGTACCGGCAATTCTCATAGAAGTATATTGGCTGAAAGTGTAGTTAACAAATATCATAAAGATAAATTTATTGGCTACAGTGCAGGTAGCAAACCATCTGGAATAATTAATAAATATGTCATTAAATATCTTAATGAAAATAATTTTGATACAAAAAATCTATCTTCTAAAAACTTTAATAAATTTTTAGATGAAAAAACAATATTTGACCAGGTATTTACCGTATGCAACAATGCCAGTGATGAAGTTTGTCCAGTCTGGCCATCTCCTGAAAAAATAGTTCATTGGGACATTGAGGATCCTGTTCATATCATTAATGAGTTAGAAAATAGTGATAAACCAAATAAAGAAGAGCTGATTTCAACAGAAATACATAAAACTTATTCCAATTTAGAAACCAGAATAAATGATTGGATTAAAAATTATTAGCTTAAAGACTCATCAATTTTACTGTCAAACTAGAACCACAACTAGAACTTTTGGAGATGTTTCAAGGTTTTGTAGTAAATGAATGAAGATAATCGGCGTAAACTCTGGAAAATTATTCAGGAAGCTGGCGATTATTTGCGGGATTAGAGGGACACATTATTCTACACTAACCTACATTAAACTAAAGTATTTATGCGGATACTAAAAAGTTAGCTTAAAATAAATCGAGATGATTGTTTAGAATTTGCTAAAAAATATAGTTGGGAAGAAACAGCAAAAATTTTCTTTAAAAATATTTCACCTAATAACTAAAGACAATATTAGTTACATTTGTTAAAACATATCCATGTTTTGGACAGAGTTGATACTTATATTTATAGTAATTGTTTTATTATATTTTTTATTTAAAAAAAATATTAAGCCAGAAAACATTGCTCCTACTATTAATAAGACAAATAAAGACGACTTAGGTAAAAGAATAATAATAGAGGAATTAGAGGATCAATTTTTTGCTTTAGACAAATATAACTTAATTAAATATCTTAACAAAAGCGCAAAACAACGTTTTGGAGAAGGTTTAATTGATAAAAATATTTCAAGTGTAATAAGAGATACAAAATTACTTGAAACAATCGAAAATGCTATTAAAGATCAAACTACAAAAAATGTAAATGTAGAAATAAATTTACCATCTTATCAACTTTACAAAATTTATGTTATACCTGGCCCCACTCAGTTGTTTCCAGAAGCAGATTCTGTCGTATTATTTTTAAAAGATTTTACAGAAATAACAAAAGCACAAAAATTAAAAACTGATTTTGTTGCTAACGTAAGTCATGAGTTAAGAACCCCTTTAGTATCAATCAAAGGTTCTTTAGAAACTATTCTTGGACCAGCTTCAAATGATCAAGAAGCGCAAAAAAAATTTATGTCGATCATGTCTGATCAAGTATTAAGAATGGAAAATCTTATCAACGATTTATTGATTTTAAGTAGAATTGAACTAGAAGAACACATTAAGCCTAATAAAATAATCAACTTAAATGATATTTTTACAAATATAAAAAGTAATTTTGAAATAATATTAAAAAAAAAAAGTATTAATTTGCATCTAGATCTTATGAAACCAACCTTAGTGTTTGGTGATAATGATAAATTGTTAACTGTGTTTTCAAATTTAATTGATAATTCAATAAAATACTCTCAAAATGGCAAAAATATATATGTAAATAGTCAAAATAGCGAAGGTAAATTAATTGATAAAAATATTGTAATTAGCATTAAAGATGAAGGTGTTGGAATACCTCAACAATTAATTCCAAGAATAACTGAAAGATTTTTTAGAGTAGATGAAGAAAAAAGTAAAAAGGCTGGTGGTACAGGTTTAGGTTTAGCTATCATGAAACATATTATATCTCAACATAGAGGTGATTATGAGATTCTCAGTAAAGTAGATAAAGGTACTGAAGTAAAGATATATCTTCCAACAAAATAATAAATTTAAAAACTTGTTTAAAATTAACACTTATTCAATCAATTTTTAACAAATCTTTTGTTGATTAGTATCTTAGTTAAATTAAAATTTTAATATGACTAAGGTGTTAAATTGTATTTTGATTATTATATATTTTTCAATATCAATGATTGCGAAAAGTAATGCATCTGATATTTCTACAATTTTAAAAAACCAGCAATTAACCGTTTTTGATATTGGTATTTTTAGATTGCACGAAGACTTAAAGAGTGCATATCCTGAAATTAAAAAACATAAAGATGTACCATACGAAGATATATACATAGATGTTCTTAGTTCCTATTGGAGAAATACAGTAGATTTAATTGTTTCAATTCCAGTAAATGAAAATTTAAAAAAAGAGAACTACATGTCAGATTCATTGAGATGTCGAAACATATTTAATTCTGTTAGAGATCATTTACTGAGAAATGAAAATATGAGTAATTATAGGTTTACTATGGCGACAAGCTATTTAACAACTATCTTTTCTACTCCATCTAGTTGGCCAAAATGGCGTTTTGATCAAAGCGTGCTTGAAGAATTGGTTAATTTGGTAAAACTGGAAGTTGTTTTAAGACCTACTCCAGATCTTGCTTTTAAGGATAATGTTAATCCAGTCTCATGCAAAGGTGGTTTGGAAACCGAAAATAACGAGATTATTTTCTCAATGAAATACAACTAAAAGGTTATGTTTTTAACAAAACTGTAACAATTCCGTAATATTTAAGATTCAATTAATTTATAGGAGTCTAAAATCTTTTAATAAACTATGAAAGGATTAAAGATAATGAAAAAACTAACTATAATAATTGCTTCGCTTGTTGCTTTAACGGTCGCAACAGTTGCTCAAGCAAGAGATCAAATTAAAATAGTTGGTTCATCTACAGTATTCCCTTACGCAACTGTTGTTGCTGAAAGATTCGGTGGTTCAGGATTTAAAACTCCTGTAATCGAATCTACTGGTACTGGTGGAGGAGCTAAACTATTCTGTGCTGGTGTTGGTGAGCAACATCCAGATATTACAAATGCATCAAGAGCTATGAAAGATAAAGAGAAAGCTCTATGTAAGAAAAACGGTGTAAATGAAATTGTTGAGATTGTGATTGGTAACGATGGTATCACACTAGCTTACAGCAAAGATGCAAAACCAGTAAATTTTACTAAAGAACAATTATATTTAGCACTAGCTGCTCATACAGTTGTTGATGGTAAATTAGTTCCAAATATTTATAAAACTTGGGACCAAATTGACCCTAGCTTACCAAAACAAAAAATTTCAGTGATGATCCCGCCAGGAACATCAGGAACTAGAGATGCTTGGAATTCTTTAGTAATGAAAAAAGGTATGACTAAAGAAGCTAAAGCTCTTTATAAAGCTGGTTTTGAAGCTGGAAATAAAAAATATAAAAAACCACAAAAACTTTACAGAGAAGATGGTGCTGCTATTGAAGTAGGAGAAAACGATAGTTTAATCATCCAAAAGTTAACTCAAGATAAAGATATGTTTGGTTTCTTTGGTTTCAGTTATTTCTTGGCTGCTAAAGATAAATTACAAGCTGCTAGCATAGATGGTGGACAACCCTCTCTAGCGAGTATTCAAGACTACAGTTATGCAGTTGCAAGACCATTATTTTTCTATGTGAAAAAAGCTCACGTTGGCGTTATTCCAGGATTACATGAGTTTGTGAAAGAATTCACAACAAAGAAAGCTATTGGAAAAGGTGGTTATCTAGCAGACATTGGTTTAGTGCCATTAGATAAAACGTTGTATAAAACAACCAGAACTAATGCCACCAAACTAGTTGCTATGGGAGATTAATTATTTCTTTAATAACAAATGATAAAAAAGGGGTCTTTTTAGGCCCCTTTTTTTTATAAACAGAGTAAAGTCTTTATTAGTGGAGATTCTTTGAACTTAATATTATTTACATTTATTGTTCTTCTTGGTTTCACAAGTTATTATTTTGGACGAAAAAAAGCATACACAATTCAATATACAAAAAAAAGATTAACTGCATTACCTCAATTTTATGGTTATTATCTTGCGATTTGGTGTGCAATACCGGCTTTTATAATTTTTTCTTTATGGGCAATTTTTGAGCCTACAATTGTAAAATTGCTTATCTTAAGTGATTATTCAAATCAAGGTTATCTTGATAATGAATTAAATTTAATTTATGAAAAAACAAAATCATTGTCTCGAGGTCAATTTACTGGAGAAATTACACCCTTCATTGAAGCTTCAGCTAAAAAATACATAAATCTTCGATCAATAGCCCAAAGTTCAAAAGTTGTTATAGTGTTATCAGCAATTATTGCGTCTGGGGCCTACGCTTATAAAAGAATTTCATCTAATTCTAGAACAAGAGAGCCAGTTGAAAAATTTTTGAAAGCAGTTTTATTTACAGCTTCTTTAGCTGCAATATTAACTACTGTTGGAATAATTTTCTCACTTATATTTCAAACTATAGATTTTTTTAAAGTAATCCCATTATTTGATTTTGTCTTTGGAACTCATTGGTATCCTGCAAAAGCTTTTGTTAGAGATTCATCTGAGGCTTTAGATCCGTCAATGTACTCCGATACTTTTGGAGCAGTCCCTATTTTTGCGGGAACTTTTTTTATTGCTTTCATAGCTATGTGTGTTGCTATTCCTATTGGATTAATGAGTGGAATTTATTTGGCTGAGTATGCATCAGTTAAAGTTAGACAATACGCAAAACCTTTAATTGAAATTTTAGCAGGTATACCAACAGTTGTTTATGGATTTTTTGCTGCTCTAACAGTTGGACCTTTTTTAAAGGAAATAGGTAATAGCATGGGTTTAGACGTTTCAGCTGAAAGCGCTTTAGCGGCAGGCGGAGTAATGGGCATTATGATTATACCATTCATTTCAAGTTTAAGTGACGATGTGATTACAAGTGTACCTCAAAGTTTAAGAGATGGAAGTTATGCCATGGGAGCAACCAAATCAGAAACAATAAAAAAAGTTATTTTTCCTGCAGCATTACCAGGTATTGTTGGTTCTATTTTATTAGGTGTTTCAAGAGCTATTGGAGAAACAATGATAGTTGTTATGGCCTCTGGTTTAGCTGCTAATTTAACTTTAAATCCATTAGAATCTACTTCAACAATTACAGCGCAAATTGTTGTAATATTAATTGGAGATCAAGCTTTTGGCGACCCAAAAACGCAAGCTGCATTTGCTTTAGGTATGTCATTATTTTTAGTAACGCTCTGTTTGAATATTGTGGCCTTACGAGTAGTTAAAAAATATAGAGAAAAATATGAATAAAAAAAAAGAACAATTATTAAATAAAAGATATAAAGCTGAAAAGAGATTTCGATTATACGGTCAAAGTGCAATTTTTATGGCACTTTTATTTTTAATAATCTTTATTTTTAAAATTTTTTCGACAGGCTATTCAGCCTTTCAAAAAACTTGGCTTATTGTTCCAGTTACTTTTGATGCTGAATTAATGATGTTAGAGCAAAATCCTTCTAAAGAGGATTTAAAAGATGCTGATTATTACGATATAGCATTAAAATCAATGGCTGATTTAGATCCAAATGCTAATGAGAATCAAGAAAATGAGCTGAAGAGAATGGTTTCTTACTTTTTCGAAAGAGAGATTAAAAGAGAACTTTTAAATGACCCTTCATTAATTGGAAAAACTAAAGATGTTTATTTAACTGCCTCAGATGATTTAGATCAAGTATTCAAAGGCAATTATCCAAGAGATTTACCTGAAGATCAAAGAAGAGTTACGGATTATCAATTAAAGATTTTCGATCAACTTGTAGAACTAGGAAAAGTTGAAAGTAAATTCAATTTAAGTTTTTTTACATATCCTGATTCAAGAGAAGCTGAATTAGCTGGTATAGCAAGCTCATTTATGGGATCAATATTTTCTATACTTGTTTGTTTAATGATAGCGTTTCCTGTAGCAGTTCTAGCAGCTATTTATTTAGAGGAATTTGCTCCTAAAAACAGATTTACTGATTTTATTGAGGTAAATATAAATAATTTAGCAGCAGTACCTTCAATTGTTTTTGGTCTTTTAGGACTGGGTATTTTACTTGCTGTATTTCAATTACCTAGGTCAACACCTTTAGTCGGTGGAATAACTTTATCGTTGATGACTTTACCAACAATTATTATTGCTTGTAGAGCATCTTTAAAAGCAGTTCCTCCAAGTATAAGAGAGGCAGCACTTGCAATGGGTGCTAGTAAAATGCAAACTACAATGCATCATACAGTTCCGTTATCTATGCCAGGGACTTTATCCGGTACAATAATTGGTTTGGCCCAAGCATTAGGCGAAACGGCACCTTTGATATTGATTGGCATGGTGGCTTTTGTAAATACAATACCAGGATCTCCTTTAGATCCAGCTGCAAGTTTGCCAGTGCAAATTTATATTTGGGCAGAGAGTGCTGAAAGAGGTTTTGTCGAGAAAGTTTCTGCCTGTATTATGGTTCTATTAGGATTTTTAATTATAATGAACTTATTTGCACAAATAATTAGACATAAATTTGAAAAAAAATGGAGTTAAGATGATAAAGATAAGTTCAAAAAATGTAGATGTTTTCTATGGAAAAAAACAAGCTCTATTTAATATAAATTTAGATATTGAAGAAAATCAAGTTACAGCACTAATTGGGCCTTCAGGTTGTGGTAAATCTACTTTTTTAAGATGTCTAAACCGAATGAATGACGTAATTGATATATGTAGAGTAAAAGGGCAGATTATAATCAATGATTTTGATATCAATGACAAAAGTTGTGATGTTGTTAGATTAAGAGAAAAAATTGGGATGGTTTTTCAAAAACCAAATCCTTTTCCCAAAACTATTTATGAAAATATTTCTTATGGTCCAACAATTCATGGTATGGCTCAATCAAAGAATGAAATGGATGAAATAGTTGAAACTAGCTTAAAAAAGGCAGCATTATGGGAAGAGGTTCAAGATAGACTTCATGAGCCGGGCACAGGGTTATCAGGAGGTCAACAGCAAAGATTATGTATAGCAAGAGCTATTTCAGTTAAACCTGAAGTTATTCTCATGGATGAGCCTTGCTCTGCTTTAGATCCCATTGCTACAGCTCAAATTGAAGAATTAATTGATGAACTAAAAAAAGACCATACTATCATAATAGTCACTCACTCAATGGCACAAGCTGCAAGGGTCTCTCAAAATACAGGTTTTTTTCACTTAGGAGAATTGATTGAACATGGCTCTACTGATAAAATATTTAAGAATCCTGAAAATAAAAAAACTCAGGATTATATCACTGGGAGGTTTGGATAATGACCGAAGCACCGCATACTGTAAAGTCTTACGAAGAAGAGCTTAAAAATTTAAATAGCAATATAATTAAAATGGGTGGTTTTTGTGAAAAGTCTTTAGGGAAGGCTATTCAAGCTATTACCACTAGAAACAGTGATAATGCGGAAGCTGTTATAAAGGATGACGAAAAAATAGATAAGTTTGAAACTTTAATAGAGCAACAGGTAGTAAATCTTATTGCTTTAAGACAGCCAATGGCTATAGATCTTAGAGAAACAGTTACTGCTTTAAAAATATCTTCTGATCTTGAGAGAATAGGTGATTTAGCAAAAAATATTTCCAAAAGAACCCTTTTGTTAAATGAGAATTTACCAAAAAATTTAGTAGATGCTATCATAAGAGTCTCTTCTGATGTTCAAAAACAATTAAAATCAATATTGGATGCATACCTAGAAAGATCTTCGGCTATGGCAATTAATGTATGGGAAAGCGACGAACAAATTGATGATTTAACCAATTTATGCATGCAAGAAGTGATTAAATATTTAAAAGAAAATGAAAAAAACTTAAGTGATGGAACGCACTTATTATTTGTAACTAAAAATATAGAGAGGATAGGTGACCATACAACTAACATTGCAGAGCAAATATACTATTTAGTTAAGGGAGAATATCTTGAGGGTGATCGACCTAAAGGTACAGAACCTATTGTTACAGGAGAAAAGTAAAATATGCCGGCTCACATTTTTATAGCTGAGGACGAAACTTCGATAATAACCCTTCTAAAGTATAACCTTGAAAAAGAGAGTTACAAAGTAAGTTTCTGTGAAAATGGTGAACAAGCGCTTAAACAAATTAAAGATAAGCATCCTGACTTAATTTTAATGGATTGGATGTTGCCTGATTTATCGGGTGTTGAAGTATGTAAGAATTTAAAGAAAGACAATAAGTATAACGACATACCAATAATAATGTTGACAGCAAAAGGTGAGGAAGAGGACAAATTAAGAGCCTTTGACACAGGTGCTGATGATTATGTTACAAAGCCGTTTAGTCAAAAAGAACTTAATGCAAGAATTAAATCACTACTTAGAAGATCAAAACCATATTCTTCAGTTGATGTTGTTGAGTTTACAGATCTAAAAATAGACAGAATAACAAAAAGAGTTTATAGAAATAACGTTGAAATCTCTTTGGGTCCTACAGAATTTAAATTATTAGATTTTTTTATTAAAAATCCAAAAAGGGTATACTCACGAGAACAGCTTTTAAATAATGTTTGGGGTGAAAATATTTATGTAGAAACTAGAACCGTCGATGTACATATTAGAAGATTAAGACAGGCTATTAATATAGATAAAACTAAGCCTTTAATAAGAACCGTAAGATCAGCAGGTTATTCTTTAGAAACTTGAAGGTCTTTAGGTCTCATAAATTCCTTAATTAAACCATTTCCATCTATTTTATTCCATTCATTAAAATCAAAATAAATTTTTGCAAAAGCAGATGTTGGAAATTTAAAGTTTAATAACTTAAAATGGTTGTTGTTATGATTTTTTGTCAGTGACTGGACTAGATTTCTAACAGCAGGCTCGTGATTAATTAAAAGCACAGATTTAAATTTTTTAGGTATTTTTTTTATTATATCTATAATTTTATCTTCACTTGTTAAGTATAATTTTTTTGAGGAAGTAATTTTTTTCGGTTTTTCAATTTTTTTTAATAAAATTTTTAATGTTTTCTTTGTTCTTTTTGATGATGAAAGTAATATATAATCAAATTTATATTTTTTTTTAACAAAAAATTCACAAATCTTTTTTGCATTTTTCTTGCCACGCTTACTTAAAGTTCTTTCATGATCGTCAAGATTTGGATGGTCCCAGCTAGATTTTGCATGACGCATAACGTATAATTTGAGCATAAAGTTTAAATATATGACTGCATTAAAAAAACAAGATAAAGAAATACTTAAATCTAAATATATAAATAGAGAATTATCTTGGCTTAAATTCAATGACAGAGTTCTTCTAGAGGCTCAAAATATAGAAAATCCTCTTTACGAAAGAATTAAATTTTTATCTATAGCTGGATCAAATTTAGATGAATTTTTCATGGTACGTGTTGCAGGTTTATATAGTCAAATCAAGCAAGACGTAGACTCTCTTAGTTCTGATGGTCTTACTCCTGATGAACAAATGAATGAAGTTATTTTGGAAACTAACAATCTTCTTAATAAACAAAATAAAATATATAAAGATTTAATTCTTCAATTAAAAAAAGTAAATATAAGTATAGTTAAACCTGAAAATTTAAGTAAATCGGATCAGAAAAAATTATTTAAAGTTTTTAACGAAGAAATTTACCCCTTACTAACACCATCAGCAATAGACCCAGCTCATCCATTTCCATTTATTGTCAATCAAGGAAGAGCATTAGTTATGAGATTAAATAAGAAAAATAAAAAAAGAGTTTTAAATGCAATAATAGTAATTCCAAAAGCTTTATCAAGATTTATTGAAATAGATGGAAACAAAAGTTTTAAAAAATTTTTAATTATTGATGATGTTATAAGTTTTTTTGCTTCTGAAATTTTTCCCGATCATGATTTAGATAAAAAAATGTTATTTAGAGTTATAAGGGATAGTGACGTAGAAATACAAGAGGAAGCTGAAGATTTAGTAAGATCTTTTGAATTGGCATTAAAAAGAAGAAGAACAGGTGACATAGTACGTTTAGAAATTTTAAAAAATAGTAATAATGACTTAATTAAGTTTATAACAAATAAGTTAAACGTAAATTCTGAATATATCTATGAAACCGAAGGTATTGTTGGAATTCAAGATATCGATCAAGTTTGTAAAATTAAAAATTCTAAATTAAGATTTAAAAATTTTAATCCCAGGGAGGTTGAGAGATTAAAGGAATTTAATAATAATTTTTTTGATACTATAAAAAAAAAAGATTTAATAGTTCATCATCCTTTTGAAACATTTGATGCTGTAATTGAGTTTTTAAATCAAGCTGCATATGATAAAAAAGTTATAGCAATTAAACAAACTCTATACAGAACAACGTTAGACTCTCCAATTGTTAAAGCCTTAATAACAGCAGCCGAAAACGGAAAGACAGTGACTGCTTTAATAGAGATCAAAGCAAGATTTGATGAAGAAGCAAATATTCAACTTTCCAGAAGTTTAGAAAAGGCAGGAATTCAAATACTTTATGGTTTTGCAAAATATAAAACACATGCAAAATCATCTTTAATATTAAGAAAAGAGCAAGGAAAAATTCAAACCTATATACATCTGGGAACTGGCAATTATCACCCAGTTAATGCAAAAATTTATACTGACTTATCTTTATTTAGCTCTGACAAAAAAATAGCAACTGATGTGGAAAAATTTTTTAATTATGTAACTGGTTATTCAAAACCGCGAAACCTTAATAAAATATCCATATCACCAATAAATCTTAGGGAAACTTTAAACAAATGTATTGCTAATGAGATAGCAAATGTCAAAAAAGGAAAAAACGGTGAAATATGGGCAAAAATGAATTCCTTAGTAGACCCAGTGATAATTGATAAATTTTATGAAGCTTCAAATGCTGGAGTGAAGATATTTTTATTTGTAAGAGGTGTTTGTTGTTTAAGACCTGGAGTTAAAGATAAATCAGAAAATATAATAGTTAAAAGCATGATAGGAAGATTTTTAGAACACTCAAGAATTTATTGTTTTGCAAATGGAAAAACAATGCCTAGTAGAGATGCAAAAGTCTTTATTTCATCAGCGGACTTAATGCCAAGAAATTTAAATCGAAGAGTAGAACTTCTAGTTCCAATTGAAAACCAAACAGTCCATGAGCAAGTTCTTGATCAAATTATGCTAGCTAATTATTTAGATAAAAAACAAAGTTGGGAACTCGATGCGAGTGGAAATTATAAAAAAATTAAATATATTGAAAATGATTCTTTTTCAGCTCACGATTATTTCATGAATAATCCTAGTTTATCTGGAAGAGGTAAAGCTAAATTAAAAATGAAACCAAAAAAATTAAACTTAAAATTAATTAAAAGTGGAAATTAAAGTTTATAAAAATAAACAAAATTTAAAATTAAAAACTGCTAAATTAGCAGTTATAGATATAGGATCTAATTCAATTAGGATGCTGATTTATGAAGATTTTAGCTCTTCTCGTGTACCATTTTTTAATGAAAAAGCTGTTTGTGAACTTGGTAAAAATTTAGATAAATCAAGAAGGCTTAATAAGTCAGGCGTTGATTATGCTCAAAAAGTTTTAAAAAGATTTTCGGAGATTTTAAATATTTCTAAAATTGATAATTTAAAAATAATAGCAACTGCTGTATTACGTGAGGCAACAGATGCAAAACCATTTGTAGAGTATGTAGAGAGCCTTTTTAAAAAAAAAATCGAAATTTTAAGTGGTGAGGAAGAAGCAATTTGTTCAGCAGAAGGAGTTAAAATTGGATTTGATAATGTTGATGGGTTAGTTGCAGATCTCGGTGGAGGTAGTTTAGAATTATCGAGAGTTGAAAACGGTATGATCACCAATAAAACATCTCTACCCTTAGGTGTTTTAAGATTAATTAATAATCCAATTGTAAAAAAGAGAAACCTTTACAAATATGTAAAAAAACTTTTGAGAGAGGAGAAATGGTTATCTAAAAAAAAATTTGAAAATCTTTATTTAGTTGGCGGAACATGGCGAGCTTTATTTAAACTTCATCTTTTTCAAAACAAACACCCTGTCCACATAATCCATCAATATTCAGTAAATTATGAAGATTTATCATTATTTGTGGAAAAAATTTCTTCATTCAATAAAGCAAAATTAAAAACAGTTGAATATATATCTAAATCTAGAACTCCCTATCTACCTTATAGCTCCATTATTTTAAATGAGATCATGACAGTAACAAATCCAAAAAACATAATATGCTCTATAAGTGGTATCAGAGAGGGGTCTCTCGCAAAAGATTACTTTAAAGATATTGATAACTCTCAAGTTTTTGAAAAATCATTAGAATACATTTCAAAAAAAAGAGGTGATTTGGGACTAACTTACAAAAAATATCACGAATTTATCAAACCTGTTTTTGATGGTAATGAACATTTTGATGAAAAATTGCTTAACTTGGCTTGTGTTTTAAGTCATATGGATTGGGGACTTGGTGCTTTTCAAAAGGCAGAATTAGTTTTTCAAGAAACATTAAATACTCCTTTATTGAGACTTTCACATAAAGAAAGAATTCAAATAGCTCTTTCATGTTATTGGAGGTACTGTAGCATTAAATACAACCCTAAAATAGAATATTTGACTTTTTTAAATAATAATGAAATTTTTTCTAGTAAACAAGTTGGTGCAGCTTTAAGATTTGCTCACTCCCTAACATCTATTTCAACTATTTTTTTAGAGGAATTTAAATTATATAAAAGAGGTAACTCTGTATTTTTAAAAATTCCATCACAACATCAAGAAATAATTTCCAAACAAGTTACAAAAAGATTTAAAGCTCTTGCGCGAGAATTATTTTTAGAGCCGAGAGTAATTTACTCAAATAATTAAAATTTAATTTAATCTATTACAACTTATAAGTTAGTGGCGTTACTCCCGTAATAAATTTTTAATTTTTATTGAAATATATCATTAATCCAAATGTCATATTTTTATGTGAGGTTTAGAATTGGTTAATTAACAATAGACCCCTGAAATACGCTCGATAATTTATCGAGCGTATTTTTTTTTATAAAATAAAAACATACCGATATGAGAAGCATTATTAAATTTGCCATTCTTAACTAATTTAATTATTTGTTGATCTGAAACTAAGTGTATTTTTATTCCTTTTTCAGGCTTTGAAATTTTAATAAGATTATTACAAAAAAAACCAGTAATTTTAGTGGTGAGTCGACCTGGCTCAGAATAAAACGAGGTAATTTTTCTCAATTTATTTCTTGATTTATATCCCGTTTCTTCAATTAATTCTTTTTTAGCAGATATTAAGGCTGTTTCATGTTTTTCAATGATACCAGATGGAAACTCAAAATTAATTTGATTTATAGGAATTCTTTTTTGTGAAACCAAAATATACTTGTTTTTAATTTTAGGTATTACAATTGAAAGATTTGGAGTTTTAAAAAAATGATAAAATTCATTTTTTTTAAATTTTTTATTAATTAATTTAATATTGTTTGTTAGTCTTAAATTTTTCAATTTTTTTCTAAGAATAATTTTTTTGCAATATAAACAGCAATTACCATACCAATTAGTTCTGCAACTATATAAAAAGGAGTGTTTAAATAACTTATACCAGTAAAGGACTCTGTGAATGTTCTTGCTATTGCAACAGCAGGATTTGCAAAAGAAGTTGAAGAGGTAAACCAATAACCAGCTGTAATATATAACCCAACAGATGCAGCTACAGTAATTTTACCTGACTTCATGGATCCAAAAATAATGATTATTAGTCCTAATGTTGCAACAATTTCTGATACAAAAATATAGATACCATCTCTTGATTTTGTCGATAATTCAAAAATCTGATGTTCAAAAAAGAAATTAGCTAATGCTACACCTAGTAAACATCCAAGTATCTGAGCGGAAATATAAAAGGGTAGAAGTTTTTTTTTTAACTTTCCTGTAATTGTCATAGCAATACTTACAAATGGATTGAAATGAGCCCCGGATACATCAGCAAATACTGTTATTAGCACAAACAAACCAGCTCCAGTTGCTATAGTATTTGCAATTAGCATTACCGCTGTATCATTGGTCATATTTTCTGCCATTAAACCTGATCCAACTATGATCATTACGAGAAAGCAACTTCCAATAAATTCTGAAAGAAAATATTTATTTTTATTTTTCATCTAGCCAATCTTTAATTTTATTACTTATAACATTGAAAGTGTTTCTAATGATTATTTGCTTTTCTTCATCATTTGCATTTTGAAGTTTTTTTACTGGATCTTCAATATCCCAGTGTATAATTTGATTTTTATCAGGCCAAATAGGACATACCTCATTATTTGCGTTGTTGCATACTGTTATTACATGATCCATTTTTATTTCTTTATTGATAAATTCTTCAAAGTTTTTAGAACTATAATTAGTTAAATCATAACTTTTATTTTTCTCTAAAAAATTTTTTACATCTTCATTGATTTTTCCAGATGGATTACTACCAGCACTAAAAGCATTAAATTTATTTGAGTATTCATTATTAATAATACTCTCAGCAATAATGCTTCTCGCTGAATTTCCTGTGCATACAAATAAAATATTTTTCATTAAAAAATAATTTTATAAATACCAATTACAAATAAAGGAATTTGTAATCCAAAATTTGTTAAAATCGCCTTATCTTTTGAGATGAAACCTGCAATCGTCCAACCGACTACACCAAGACCATGAAAATATATATTTATCGGATATATATTTAAATTTGTTAATAATATTCCAATTAGAACTAAAAAGGTACTTATCCACTTAAGATATTTTTTTAAAAACATATAACTCCTTTCGAATTACTTATGACACTTATGTTAAAGATTTGTTAAATATGTTAACTTTATAAGAAATTAACTATGTATCTATGGATAAAATATCCACCGATTAGAAACATTAAACCTGCAATATAAATTATGAAAAAATTCATATTAAAAGATTTTGCAAAAAAGAAGGGCACAAAGAATAAGTAACTTGCTGGCACTGCAATAAATATACTTTTCGTAAACATTACTGTTTTTTCTGTATCATTGTGCTCATAATACGAAAACAGTATCGCTATTAGTGATACCAAAGGTAATGCTATAATAAATCCAGCCAGCTTAGGATTTTGACCAGCCAACCAGCTCGAAAAAGCAACAATTAAACCTGCACCAACAACTTTTAACAAAAAAAATAACATTAATAATCCTTATTTAATTCAATATAGAAATACGAAATAATATTAGCAACCTTAAAATTTTGCTAAAATATTTCTAAGTAAAGTAAAATATAATTATTTATTTAATGCATCCTCAAGATAATCTAACCTGTCTTGACCCCAAAAAATCTCATTATTAAAGACATAAGTTGGGGCACCAAATACATCATTATCAACTGCATCTTTTGAATTTTTTTGGTACTTTAAGTTAACATCCTCACTTAACGCTACTTCTTTTATTTCTTCAAAATTTAAGGATAATTTTTCACAAATTTCCTTGAGGGTATTGTGATCAGAAATATCTTTTTCTAAAGACCATAAACTTTTTTGACATTCAATTCCAAAATTAAGTTTATTTCCTTTTAAGTTTGAGGCTATCGCAAATTTTGCAGGTAGGTGTGGGTCTTTAGGTGGAAAAAACTTTGGTTGTTTATTTATTTTTAATCCATGTTTATTCGCAATTCTATCCAACTCCAATAGTCTATATTTTTGTCTAGCTGGGTGTCTTTTAGGAACTGGCAACCCCCCAGTATTTGGAAAAATTTCACCTATTAAATCAAAAGGTTTTTCTTGAACGTCTAAATCATATTTGGTGACAAGCTTTAAAAATCTTTCTGCTCCTAAATAACTAAATGGAGATAAAACACTAAAATAATAATCAATTTTCATTATTTTTTATTTTATCGCATTTCTTGCATAGACCAAAAAATTCCAAATTGTATTTATTATATCTCATCCCTTTATTGTCTTTGAAATCTTTTAAATGTTCAGACAATTTGTGGTCATGAATTTCAGTAACATGTTCACATCCTTCACAAATTGAAAAAACTGTAGCTTTAGCAATTTGACATTTAGAATTTTTGCAAGCTATAAAAGCATTTCTACTTTCTATTTTATGTATCTTTCCAATTTCTACTAATTTGTCTAAAGCCCTATACACTTGTAAAGGTGCATTAATTCCTTTTTTTTGAACATTAAATAAAATTGAATATGCTTTTAATGGTTGAGAGGATTTTTCAATTATATCTAATATAATTTTTTGGTTTTTAGTTAGATTTTCTTGTTTTTGCATTCTATTATTTTTTACAACAATCCATTAGTTTTTCAATTGTATCGTTTGTTTAATTTTTAATAGTGAAATTATGAACAACACTAAAGCAGCAGCAATTATTGATGGACCAGATGGAGTATTAAATTCTAAAGAGGAAAATAATCCTATAAATACAGATAATAATCCTCCAATTACTGAAAATATTACCATTTTTTGTGGGTTGTCTGAAAGATTTCTAGCCATAGCTGTGGGTATAATTAACATTCCTGTAATTAATAGAACTCCAACTAATTTAATTGAAATGGCAATTATTGCAGCCAATAAGATTGTAAACACTGCTTTTGCTCTATCTGGGTTAAGACCTTCTGCTTGTGCTAACTCATAATTTACAGTTGATGCGAATAAAGGTTTCCATATAAATCTTAAAACCAACAAAATTAAGGCTGCACCGATCCATATAGTTAATAAATCTTTTTTGTTAACTGCTAATATATCTCCGAACAATAATCCCATAATGTCAAATCTAATAAAGGTTAAAAATCCAATCACAACTAATCCAACTGCCAATGATGAGTGAGCTAACAGACCAAGCAAGGCATCACTTGGTAGATTAGTTTTTCTTTGTAGTTGTATTAAAATTAATGCAATTACTGATGAAATTAAAAATATTGAAACAGCAATATTAAACTCTAAAGAATATGCAATTGTAACACCAAGTAAGGCTGAATGAGCAAGAGTATCCCCAAAATAAGACAATCTCCTCCAAACAACAAAACAACCAAGAGGGCCCGCCACAAAAGCAATACCTATACCTGCAACCAATGCTCTTATAAAAAAATCATCAAACATATTAGTTTTTCTTTATATCCCCATCACTTGTATGAACATGATCGTGCTTGTGTTCATAAATTGATAGTGTTTGAGCGGCTTGATCACCAAACAATGCTTTGTATTCGTTGTTTTTTGCAACTTCTTTTGGTGAACCTGAACAACAGACATGACCATTTAAACAAACAACATAATCTGTAGCACTCATTACAGTATGGAGATCATGTGATATTAATAATATACCGCAATTTAATTTTTCTGAAATTTCTTTAATTAATTCATACAGAGCAATTTCTCCTGTAAAATCTACACCTTTAACAGGCTCATCAAGCACTAACAATTCAGGTTTTTTTGATATAGCTCTTGCAAGTAGCACTCTTTGAAATTCTCCACCGGACAAATTTCCCAAACTTTTGTCCTTTAGATCAACTACACCAGTTAAGGATAGAGCTTCTTCCATTGTGTCTTCTTTAAGTTTATCAGTTAGAAGCATAAAGTCTCTAACTCTAAGGGGAAGTGTCCAATCTATTGATATTTCTTGAGGCACATACCCAATTTTATTTGTAAATTTTTCAACTTCACCTTCAATATTTTTTAATAATCCTAATGCAATTTTAGCAGTTGTACTTTTACCTGATCCATTAGGACCAATTAAAGTAACAATTTTTGCTTTTTCAACTTGAAGAGAAACACCTTGAACAAGCCACTTTTGGTTTTGTCTAAACCCAACATTATTTAACTTTACTAAAATATTATTTCCCATGCTCATTTATTCTCTTGACTTAGATATGTTATATTATTACACAGCGTTATATTATAACAATTAACAATAACAAAATATTATGAAAAACCTAAAAAAAACATCAATAATCCTATCAATATTATCATTTTTAACTTTATTTACATCAGCAAATGCTGAAATTAAAGTTGTTGCATCAATAAAACCAATACACTCGTTAGCTAGTTATTTAATGGATGGAGTAGCTAAACCTGATTTAATAGTTGATGGATATGCTTCCCCACATGGTTTTGCAATGAAACCATCACATGCAAAAATGCTACAAAATGCGGACATTGTTTTTTGGGTTGGTGAAGATTTAGAAAATTTTTTAGAAAAACCACTTAATTCAATTGCTACAAAAGCTGAAAAAATTGAATTTATGGATTTGAAAGGTTTAGTTAAATTAAAATTCAGAGAGAGAAATATTTTTGATGATCACGATGATCATGACCATGATGAACATGCAAAAAAAGATGATCACGATGATCATGACCATGATGAACATGCAAAGAAAGATGATCACGATGATCATGACCATGATGAACATGCAAAGAAAGAGGATGGACATGACGATCACGACGATCATGATGGACATGAAGGACACCATCACGGTGAATTTGATCCGCACATTTGGTTAGACCCAATTAATGCAAAAACTATTTTATTTGAAATGTCTAAGCACTTAATTGAAAATGATCCAAAAAATGAAGCTACTTATAGAGCTAATTTAAGTAAAGCTTATAAGGAAATTGACAAACTCACGGCTAATGTATCCTCTGAACTTACGAATAGTGTAGCCTCAATTGTATTTCATGATGCTTATCAATATTTTGAAAAAAGATTTGATGTAAATATTCTAGGAGCATTTACAGTAAATACAGATGTTTTGCCAGGTGCCGAACAACTTGCGGAAATACGGGAAATAATCGAGCATGATAAAGTTGCTTGTGTATTTTCAGAGCCCCAATTTAATCCCGATATCATTAAAGCAGTTGCTAAGGATATGAATATTAAAACCGGCGTGGTAGATCCTTTAGGAGCAACCTTAAATCCTGGAAAAGACTTATATTTTGATTTAATCAAAAATATGTCTAATTCCTTTAAAGGATGTTAATTTAATTAATGGAAGCGAGTAACAAACAAGTACCAGTTACCGTTTTAACTGGTTTTCTTGGTGCAGGTAAAACCACTCTCTTAAATAGAATATTAACTGAACAGCACGGAAAAAAATATGCTGTAATAGTTAATGAATTTGGCGAACAAGGAATAGATAACGATCTTGTAGTTGACGCTGATGAAGAAGTTTTTGAGATGAACAATGGTTGCATATGTTGCACTGTTAGAGGCGACTTAATACGTATTTTAAGTGGACTCATGAAACGAGCTGATAGACTTGATGCCATTATTGTAGAAACTACTGGATTAGCTGATCCAGCTCCTGTAGCACAAACATTTTTTGTGGACCAAGATGTTGCTGATCGTACGAAGTTAGATGCAATTGTTACTGTTGCTGATGCTGTTCATTTAAGTACTCAATTAACAGATCATCATGAAGCAGAAGAACAAATTGCATTTGCAGATGTTGTATTATTAAACAAAATCGATCTTGTTGAAGAAAGTGGTTTAAATATAGTTAAGGATAGAATTAAAAAAATAAATCCTTTTGCAAAAATCATCAATACCAAGAAATGTGGAGTGCCTCTTAATGAAATACTTGATCTTGATGCATTTAGTCTAAAACGTGTTTTAGATGTTGAGCCTGATTTTCTAACATCAGATCATGACCATGAACATGACGATGATGTAACTAGCTTGTCGTTTGTCACCGATACACCTTTGGATATGGAAAAATTTCAAGATTGGTTTAGCAAACTATTACAGACTAAGGGTCAGGATATATTAAGAACAAAAGGCATTCTTGACTTTAAGGGAGAAAGTGATCGATATGTATTTCAAGGTGTACATATGCTGATGGATGCTTCACCAATGGGTAAATGGCCTGAGGGAAAAGATCGTAGTTCACGTCTTGTATTTATTGGTCGAAATCTTGAAAATATGAACTTAAAAGAGGGATTCGAAAACTGTAAATCAGCATGAAAGCTGACACAAGCCAATTTCCACAATTAGATAAAACTAAGTTTGAGCAAAGAGGAAAAGAATTTGAGTTTGGAATTCCAATTACTAACTCAGTTTGCCTGGGAAACTCAATTGCGGTAGGTTTTGGAGATGGAACTGTAAGAATTTTTCGATCAGGTAAAAATTCAAAAACTATAAAAGCACATAACGGTGTCGTTCTATGTATGGCCGAGGATGGAAATAATATTTTAACAGGTGGTGATGATGGTCGATTTTTAAAAATTTCAATTGATGGTCAAATAAATGAAATTTATAATTTTGGTACACGGTGGGTAGACCATGTGGAAGCAATTAATGGGAATATAGCATGTTCATCTGGTAAGGATGTTTATTATTGGGCAAAGACTAGTAAACAACCAAAAATATTTAGTCACAACAGCACTGTTGGAGGCTTATCGTTTGATACTAAAGGAAGAAGATTAGCCGTTTCAAGATATGGAGGAATAACTTTATGGAAGAAAGATTATACCAATAAATGGACATCATCTAATTTACTTTGGAAAGGCTCACATAATAAAGTAATTTTTAGCAAAGACGGAAAATATTTGATTTCTTCAATGCAAGAAAATCAACTTCATTGCTGGCGTTTAAAAGATAAAATTGATTTTGCTATGTCAGGATACGGTTCAAAAATAAAAAGTTTTTCCTTTACAGATAACTCAAAATACTTAGCTACATCAGGTGCAATAGATGCTATTTGTTGGCCATTTGATGGAGATGGACCAATGGGTCGCAAACCTGTCTGTATTCCTTATGTGGGAAATAAGAAAGTTTCATTTGTTGAAACTTTCCCAAATGAAAATGCAGTTTTTACAGGCTTAAGCGATGGATCAGTTTTTTTATCTGAAATTGATAAAGAGGATAACACAATTATTATAAGAAGTTTTACAGAACATGAAGTATCAGCAATTTCAATTACTAATGATTGTTCAAATTTATTAATTGGTGATATGGGTGGCAACATTTTATGGACTTCAGTTTGGGATAACTAATAATTAATTTATGTTTAACAAAAAAAAACCAAATGTAGAAAATATTAGAAATTTAAAAATAATAATTTCAGAAAAATATAATATTCCAGAAAATTCAACTTTAAGTATAGCTGAGCTAGCCTGTCATGAACCTAATTGTCCACCTATTGAGACAATAATTACTGAGAGAAATGAAAATGGAAAAGTAAGAAATTGGCGTATAGCTAAACCAATAAATGATATTCAAGAAACTGATATTAATAATTTAAATAACTCAGAAAACCATAATCATTAAAAAAATTTAATTTTAAATATAATACTTGATTATAATTGATCTTTTAATTTAAATGAGATCTAATATTATTTGTGGCAACTGTATCTCTATCACTCGATGAAATCTATAAATTAGCCAATAAAACATTACTAGCTAATGGATGTGATCAAGAAACAGCTGATATTTTATCAGAACTAATTACCAATGCTGAAAGGGATGGTTCACTCTCACATGGCTTATTTCGTTTACCTGCATATGTTTCAGGTTTAAAAAGTGGAAAAATTAATGGCAAACAAAAACCAGATATAAAAAAATTAACACCTTCAGTAATTAAAGCTGATGGCAAAAATTGCTTAGCACCAGTTGTGTTAAATAAATCGATACCAGAGTTAGTAAAAGCTGCTAAAGAAAATGGTGTAGCAGTTCTTGCTATAATTAATTCACACCACATGGCCGCTATGTGGCCTGAAACTGAAAAAATAGCTGAAGAAGGTTTGGTGGCATTTGCATGCACATCCTATAAACCCGCAGTTGCTCCTGCAGGGGCTATTAAACCATTATTTGGCACAAACCCAATTTCTTTCGCTTGGCCAAGAAAAAATAATACACCAGTTGTTTATGATATGGCCACAGCTTCAATGGCTATGGGAGAAGTGCAAGTTGCAAAGCGAGAGGGACACAAAGTTCCATTAGGTACTGGACTTACAAAAGATGGTAAAGATACAACTGATCCAGCAGAAATTGCTGATGGCGGAGTTTTATTACCTTTTGGAGGTTATAAGGGTTCAGGAATTGCAATGATGGTTGAGTTATTAGCAGGAGCTTTGGTTGGAGATAATTTTAGTTACGAAACAGCAGCTAAAGATAATAATGATGGTGGACCTCCAAGTGGTGGAGAATTCATATTAGCAATATCTCCTGATAAACTCTCAGACACTGATTGGGATAAACATGCGAATGAATTTTTTGAAAAAATGAAATCAATGGGGGAGGTCAGATTACCTGGTGAGAGAAGACACAAAAATAGATTGGATAAAGGACCAAGAAATATAAACGAGGAACTTGTTAATAAAATTAAATCTTTAAGCTAATTCAATTTCTATAGGAGTGTGATCGGAAGGCTTTTCTCTTCCACGAGGATATTTATTAATTTTTACGTTTTTAACTAAATTGATAATTGAATTAGAAACTAAGAAATGATCAATTCTCATTCCATTATTTTTTTGCCAAGCACCACTTGTATAATCCCAAAATGTATAACCTTCTTTATCAGGATATTTGTATCTATATGCATCATGGAAGCCTAAATTAATCATTTCTCTTAATCTTTTTCTAATTTCTAATCTGAACAAGGCGTCGTTTTCATAACTTTTTGGATTATGAACATCTTCTGCTGCTGGTATTATATTAAAATCTCCACCAATAATTATATTTTCGTTCTTATTTAAATAAGATTTAAGTTTTTTGATTAAACTATCTAACCAATAAATCTTATAAGAATATTTATCTGTATCAACTGGATTACCATTTGGAGTGTAAATATTTATTAGCTTTATAGTTTTAGATTTATGTTTTATGTTTGCAGTAATTATTCTTGATTGCTTATTTTTATCTTTAAAAATATCCTTCTCAGTTTTTTCAATTTTTTTTTTTGAAATTATAGCAACTCCATTATAACTTTTTTGACCGAATACATGACTTTCGTATTTTAGCTTTGATATATCATCAAAAGGATATGTTTCCTCTTGAGTCTTTATTTCTTGCATCATTAATATATCAGGTGAGAATTTCTTCAGGTATTCTTGAATATTAATAATACGTGCTCTTACAGAATTTACATTCCATGAGCTAATTATCATTAAAGTGAGAATGAGACGCCACAACCACACGAGGATTTGCTTTGCGGGTTGTTAATTTTAAATGAATCTCCAATTAATTCTTTAACAAAATCTACCTCAGAACCTTTTAGTAGGTCAGCTGAAGTTTTATCTATGAGTATATTTTCATGTCTTAAATCATCTTCATTTTGTGATTTATCAAAAGAAAAATCGTACTGAAAACCTGAGCAACCACCTCCTTTAATTGCGATTCTAAAGAAAGATCCGTTATCTTTTGATGATAGAAGGTGCTTTATTTGTTTTAAAGCATTTT
>CACMRY010000003.1 GCA_902616205.1 uncultured Pelagibacteraceae bacterium | reverse complement strand
TTTAGTTTATGTTTTTTGTAATCTCTCAACTGGCTTTTCTATAATTGGTAAATGTATTATTGCTGCGAATATAGAGAGTAAAATAGCCAAATACCATGCGTAATCATATGATCCGTATAAGTCGTAGAATAAACCTCCTAAATATGCACCAAAGAAAGATCCAATTTGATGGCTTAAAAATACAATTCCGTAAAGAAGACCCAAAAATTTAGTGCCAAATAAGTGAGCAACAATGCCACTAGTAGCTGGGACAGTTGATAACCATAAAAAACCAAAACTTGCACCAAATATAAATGCGGAAATAACACTTGGAGGTGTAAATATAAAAAATACTATCGAAAAACCTCTTAAAAGATAAATTACGCTTAAAAGAATTTTCTTACTAATTTTTGTGGAAAGGTAACCACTTAATAGTGAGCCAAAAATATTAAATAAACCAATTAATGATAGAATTGCTGCTGCAGTCCAATCTTCTAAACCTCTATCAATTACATATTTTGGAACATGTGTTCCAACTAATGTAATGTGAAATCCACAAACAAAGAAGCCCGATACAAGTAAAATATAACTCTTTGATTGTAATGCCTCACTGAGTGCCTCTTTAAGTGATTGATCAGATCTATTTTCTATAATTTCGTTTTCTTTTGGAGATCTAACAAAAAAAGCTACGATTAAACCTGTGACCAAAAATAGAGAAAATAAAAACAATGTATAATTCCAACCATAATTAATAAGTGAATAATTTGTGAATATTGGAGATATAAAGTATCCAAATGAACCAACTGCTGTAACAATACTCATTGCAATTGTTCTAGTAGATAATGGAAAGTGTTTCCCAACTATTGACATTGGAATACTTATAGCTGTTCCCCCTAATCCAATACCAATAAGTAATCCTAGATGAATTTGAAAGAATATTCCTGTATTAGGGCCAGAGTACAAATAATAAACTCCTAATGTATAAAATATAAAGGATGAGATTATAGCAACATGTCCACCATAACGATCAGCGATTGCCCCAAAAATTGGGCCAGTTAGTCCCCACATAAGCATTTGTGTACCAATTGCAAATCCAAATGCTGTATTACTAATTTTTAAACTTTCATTAAAATCTATAAAAAATAAGCCAAATGTCTGTCTAACTCCTAGAGAAATTAGAACAACAAAGCATGCTGCGAAAAGGGTAATTATAGCAGTGTTTGAATGAAAAAATTTTTTTTCAGTATTCATTTAAGATGTTTTAAAGCCTGTTTAATGTCATTTATTATATCTTTGGGATCCTCTAAGCCAATATGAAGTCTTACTAAGTGCTCATCTTTCTCTAATTTAAGGTAATTTCTCCTTCCAATTTCGAAATTAGTTTGATGTAATGCTAAACTTTCAAATCCTCCCCAGCTATAACCATAACCAAAAAGCTTTAAAGAATTAACAAATTTTGTAACTGATTTTTTATTTTTTGATTTAATTTTTAATCCCATTAATCCTGAAGATCCTGAATAGTATTTTTTCCACATTCGAAAGTTTTGAGAATTTTTCTTATATGGATAAAGTAATTTAATCTTTTTATATTTTGATAGGAATGCAGCAATTTTTTTTGCATTATCTTGATGTTTATCTAATCTTACATCTAATGTTCTTAATCCTCTTGTTATCAAATAGGCATCATCTGGTCCTAATCGCAATCCAGTTACATTATCAGCAAGTTGGACTTTTCTAAAAACTCTTTTATTTACTGCTAAAGATCCTCCCATTACATCTGAATGACCTGAATAATATTTGGTTGCAGATACAATTGACATGTCAAAACCCAATTTTATTGGCTTTAGAAAATATGGTGTTCCCCATGTATTATCCATTGCAGTATAAATTTTATGTTTTTTTGCAATTTGAATTATTTTAGATAAATCTTGAAAGTCAAAAGTATTGCTCCCTGGATTTTCCACAAAAATAAGTTTAGTATTTTTAGATATATTATTTCTTAGAGTATCTAAATCATTAGGGTTATAAAAAATTGTTTTTATATTAAAATCTTTTAAAAAGTCCTCTGTGAACCTTCTTGTTGGTTTATAAGATGGATCAGATACTAGAATTTCATCACCAGGTCTAACTAAGCTAAATATAGCAAGAAAAATTGCGCCAAATCCAGTGGGAGTTAAAAAAACGTGATAACTTTCCTCTAGTTTAGTTAATATTTTTTGTAAGATATAAGTTGTAGAAGTCCCCTGTCTTCCATAATCAAAATGACCTCCTATAGGATTTTTTCTAAATTTTGATTGAGTTTTTCTTATATCCTGCATTGACTTAAAAATTATTGTCGATGCGCGAACTACTGGTGGATTAACTGACTGATTGTGAAAATCTTTTGCTGTGTGCTTTAAAAATGTTTTAAAGGTGCTAGTCATATTTAAATTTGATTATTTTAAGGACAATGCTATATCAACCGAATAAGTCAATAAAATAGTAAAATTAAGGAGAATATGGGATACCCAAAAAAACATAGAGGCCGAAGAAAAATGGGCTCTAAAAAGAGAAGAGCTAGAAAAAAAAATAAGAAAAAATAATCTACCTTTTAATTTTTAATCCAACCACCACCAAGAACTTTGTGACCAATTTGGTCTTTATTATAAAAGACACAGGCTTGTCCCGGTGAAATTCCATTTTCTGAATTAACTAAATTAACTTCTGCTTGATTATTTTCTTTTAATAAAATTTTAGCTTCTAATAATTTTCCTGTAGATCTTACTTTAACAAATATTTCTTTTTCAAGATCTTCTTTGTTGCATAGAAGATTTAAATCTCTTAAATGAATTTTTGTTTTAGCTAATTTTTCCTTAGGGCCTATAATTATTTCATTTTTATCTGAGTCTATTCGGATGACATATAAAGCTTCTTTATCTGAAACCTTTATTCCTCTTCTTTGGCCAATTGTAAAATTTATAATTCCATCATGAACTCCCACAACATCTCCATTTAGGTTTTTAATATTTCCTTTTTGAAATGACTCCGGTTTAAATTTTTGTATTACAGAAGCATAATCGCCATTAGGAACAAAACAAATATCCTGGCTATCAGGTTTACCAGCTACATTAAGCTCAAGTTTTTTTGCAATTTCTCTTGTAGTATCTTTTAGCATTCCCCCTAAAGGAAACCTTAAATAATTTAATTGGTCTCGAGTTGTATTGAATAAAAAATAACTCTGGTCTCGATTTTCATCAATTGCTCTATACATATTTGTAGATTCATTCTTGGTCACACTTTTTACATAATGACCTGTTATCATAGCATCGGCTTTTAGTTCTTTTGATACTTCAAACAAATCTCTAAATTTTACTGTTTGATTGCATTGGACACATGGAATAGGTGTTTCTCCTTTAAGATAGCTATCTACGAAATTATCAATAACTCCTTGTTTAAATTTGTTCTGGTAGTACAAAATTTTATGTTCAATATCTAATTTATGCGCTACTCTTTTTGCATCCATTATATCTTGTCCAGAACAACATTGTTTTGAAGCAGCAACTTCTTTACCATCATCATAAAGTTTAAGAGTAATGCCTATTACATTATAACCTTCTTTTTTCATCATACCTGCGACAGTGGAAGAGTCGACGCCACCTGACATTGCAACAACAACAGTTGTATCAGAGGGTTTTTTCTTTAAACCAATTGAATTAATTTCATTATTCATTTTGTGGTATTTATACTTAATTCTAATATAAGTGAAATTAAATGATTTTAGATTTTGAACCAGGCGACAAAGTAATAAACCCTAGTAATAAAAACTGGGGTATTGGACAAGTTCAATCAATTATAAAAGAAAAGGTGACTGTAAACTTTGAAAACGTAGGTAAAAAAGTAATAAATTGTAAAAATATAGAATTAGAAAAAATCTACAATAATGAATGAAATTAATATTAAAGACGTAGTTATAAACTTAATAGATACTTTTTTATATGCAGGTAAAGTTTCACTTGAACTTAGAGAAATAGGATTAACTAAAGAAATTAAATCAGATAATACTCCAGTAAGTAATGGTGATTTAGAAGTAAATAAAATAGTTACTCAAAAACTTTTAGAGCTTACCCCCAATATTCCAATTGTATCTGAGGAAACATCTCACAATAAATCTTCAAGTAATTTAGAAAATTTTTGGCTTGTTGATCCAATAGACGGTACATATGATTATATAAATGATTTAGAGGAATTTACTATAAATGCTGGATTAATTTTAAATAGAAAACCTGTAGCTGGACTTATAAATGCACCAGCAAAAAATAGAATGTTTTATACATATGGCAAGAATGATTCTTACGAACTTACGAATGGAAAAGAAATTAAGTTAGATTGTTCAAAAAAGACTAAAAAAGAATTTGTCAAAGTTGTTTCTTATTCAAATAAAATTAAGCCAGAGATTGAAAAAATTCACAATTTTTTAGGAGTTAATGAGTTTGTGAGAATGAAAAGCTCATACAAATTTTGTGTAATAGCTACAGGAGAATATGATGGATATGTTGCTGAACCTAGAGCATGTGAATGGGATATTGCAGCTGGTCATGCTTTATTAGAAAATGCTGGAGGTACAATTACAGATTTTGAAGGTAATGAAATTTTATATGGAAAAGAAGATTTTAGAAATCCAAGTCTTATTCTGAAAAGAAGTGAAGATTTAAAATATTAGAAGATGAGTGAGCAATTAAGAATAATTTTAATTATAATTGTTTCTGTTTCAATATTTGGTTTGTTGGTTTTTGTATTTGTTAGAAATTATATAAAAAATAAAATTCAATATTATCTCGAGGAAAAAAATAAGAAAATTAAAGAAGATTAATTATTTTTATATATTCATCTTTATCAAGATCCATCACTCTTCTAGACACTTCAAAATCAAATCCTGATCTAGCCAATACCCCCATATCCTTTTTATAAAACAAAGGTCTATTATCTTCTTGTCTTGAAGGCCCAATTCTTTTTTTTTTACATATTTTGATTGCAGAGAAAAAATCTTGATCCTCATTATTCTCATGAATTTGATCGATTGTATTTTTTATATATTTATCACCTACACCTTTTCCAATTAAATAGTTTCTAATTTTGTTTATTGAAGAACCTCTCTGTATTAGACTTTTTGCTTTAGATTCTGAATAAAATTTGTCGTTAATGAATTTAGATTTTTCTAAGTCTTCTAGTACTATATCTATTAAATTTGAAACATTGCTTCTGTTTATAGGAGTTTTAGATTTTAAATATTTCTTTAAAAGGTATGTTTTTAATTGTTGTTTTGAAGGAGCAAATTTTTCAATATAATTAAACGCAAAATTCCTCATTTCTTCTACCGTAACCTCTAAAGTTTTTTTTTTATTTTTTATAGGAATCATTATTTCATCTAATATAATGCAAAAAAATTATGATAGAACAAATAGCAGCATTTTTTACTATAGAAATGATCTATTTATGGTTGAACATAGGTGTTTTGCCATTTTGGTTTGTGCTAATTTTTTTTCCACAATCAAAAATATGTAGTTTATTGGTTACGTCAATATTTCCATTTTTAATACTTGGAGGCACTTATTGTTATTTAGTTTACTATTATTTTTCTACAGGTTACGATTTTTTAGAAAACTTTAATCTTTATAAAGGTTTGTTTGATCTTGGGTCCTTATTTGAAAATGAAAGTTTCTTAATTTTGTTTTGGACTCATTTTTTGGCGGTAAACTTATTTTGTGGTGCATGGATTGTAAGAGATAGTCTAAAGTTCTTGATATCAAAGTATTTAATCTTGGTTCCTCTTTTAGTGACTTATTTTATTGGGCCAGTTGGATTAATTATGTATTGGATAATAAGAATATTCTACGCAAAAAGAATAAATCTTATTGATTAAAATTATTTAATAACTTTAAATCCTGAATTCTTCATTGCTCCAAAGCCTCCATCAATATGGCAAATTTTTTTAAAACCCATATCTTTCAAAGATTTAGTTGCGAGAGCAGATCTTAATCCACCTGCACAAAAAAGAACCATATCTTTATTCATATCTATCTTACCCTCTTTAAAGTAAGGACTGTCGGGATCCATCCAAAATTCCAACATCCCTCTTGGAATATGATTAGAATTTTCAATTCTTCCTAAATTCTCAAGTTCTCTTACGTCTCTAATGTCTATTAGATTACATTTGTCATCTTTAGACATTTGCAAAGCCTCTGAAGGTGAAATTGTTTTAATTTCTCTCAAGGCATCTGCGACTAAAGTTTGTGCTGATTTTATTGTCATATCAGTTATTTACCTTAAAAAAATAAAATTACAATTAAACATTATGAATAAATTTAAAAATGCTCCTAATATTAAAATTCCATCTACCAACGGCGAAACATTTGAACTAAAAAAAATTAAAAATAAGTTTTTAATTTTATATTTTTATCCAAAAGATGATACGCCCGGATGCACAATAGAAACAAAAGATTTTAATTCTTTATTATCTAAATTTAATAAGTTGGACTGCGCCGTATTTGGTATTTCAAAAGATGACATGAAAAGTCATGATAAATTTAAAGAAAAATATAAAGTAAAATTTGATCTTTTATCGGATGAAAAAAAAGAAGCTTTAAAAGCTTTTAAAGTGTGGGGAAAAAAGAAATTTATGGGTAAAGAGTTTATGGGAGTTATTAGAAGTACTTTTGTAATCAAAAATAATAAAATAATAAAAGAGTGGAGATCAGTAAGAGTAAAAGATCACGCAAAAGAAGTTTTAGAATTTATTAAAAACACTAGTTAAAAAAAAGGCCCCATAATGGGGCCTTTTTAGTTACTAACTTGAGGGAGGTTAATTAGTCTCTTATCGCGTAAGCTACAACTCCAGTTTCAGATACGTCAGTACCTTTCGTCTCAGCTTCCTTACTTAATCTGATACCTATTGTTGCTTTCATGATTGACCATACGATGTAAGCTACAACAAATACAAATGCATTAATTGAAACTACACCTAAAGCTTGTGCACCAAAGTTTGCATCTGGATTTGTAGCTGGAACAATTAATGTTCCCCAAATTCCTGCAAACAAGTGAGCTGGTACTGCACCAACAACATCGTCAATTTTTACGCTCATTAAAAACTTAGTTCCATAAACAACTATTACACCACCGACTGCACCAATTAAAATCGCGGCTATTGGTGATGGCATTAATGGTTCTGCAGTAATCGCTACAAGACCACCTATACATCCGTTTAACATCTGTACAACGTCTGTTTTTCCACTTAATCTTGTGACCGCACCTGCTGCCATTACTCCACCTGCACCTGCAAGTAATGTGTTTATGAATATACTTGATACTGCAATTGCATCATCTGCTGTACCCATTGCTAATTGAGATCCACCGTTAAATCCAAACCAACCTAACCATAGAATGAATATTCCTAGAGTTACAAGCGGTATTGAAGATGCAGCAAATGGTTTTACTGGTGCAGGTTCACCCTTTTTAGTGAATCTACCTAGTCTTGGACCTAGAATAATTGCTCCAGCTAATGCTGCAGCTCCACCTGTTGAGTGAACCAAAGTTGATCCAGCAAAATCTGAGAAACCAGCGGCTGCTAACCAGCCACCGCCCCATTGCCATCCCATAACAATTGGATAAATAATTCCTGCTAAAATTGCAGCAAATAAAAAGAAAGGCCATAATTTAATTCTCTCAGCTAAAGTTCCAGATACAATTGATACTGTTGTTGCACAGAATACCATTTGAAAATACCAATCTGAACCATCAGAGTAGCCAGTATCTACAGCACTTGCGTCTGACCATGGTATAAATTTACCAATATAGCCACCTTCTGGAATGCCATAGGCAAGATTGTAACCTACTAACCAAAACATTATTGCGGCAATTGAGAATAAACCAATATTTTTTGCACAAATTACAGATACACTTTTTGATGTAACCATACCTGATTCTAACATTGCAAATCCGGCCGCCATGAACATGACCAAGAAACCACAAATTAAAAACAGGAGAGTATTAAAAATAAAACTTACTTCAGCAGAAACTGTTGTCTCTGCGTAACCTGCACTAGTCATATTTAATAAGAAAAATATACTTAATAAAGGACCGGCAAGTCTTTTTAAAAATTTAGTCATTTTACCTCCGTTAATTAAAAAATAAGATTTATAGATTTAAAAAAACTAAAAACTAATGATTGTTATTAAAAATAGGTATGCGGTATTTGCATATAGAAACAGCCTTTATCAAGCTTTTTAGTTGATAAAGGCTGTTGAAAAAAAGTTTATTTATTGAAAACTTCTTTGAGTGCTTTGGCAGGTAAGAATTTTACCTTTTGAGAAGCAGCGATTTGGATTTGCTCTCCAGTTCTTGGATTTCTTCCAATTCTAGCTTTTCTTTTAGCCACTTTATATGTACCAAAACCAGCTATTTTCACTGAATCGTCATTTTTTAACGCATCAAGAATAGTGTTTGTTATGGTATCAAAGGTACGCTCAGCATCAGCCTTACTTTGGTTTAAAGAACCAGCTAATTTAGCGACTAATTGTTTTTTATTCATTTTTTAGCTCCAGGTTTAATAATTTTATACTTAACAAAATCGTTGATATTTCAAGCTTTTTTTTAGTGTGTGAAAAAAAATATTACACTATATATAGCGGCTAGAAAGGGTTGATATTATTGGCTTTTTTAATCCAAAAAACCCTTTAAAATAAGCCCAAATCTCGGAGATCGTTAAATGTTACAAAAAACATTAATGAAAGCAACAAAAACATCCCGATTCGAAAAAATCCCTCTTGAGTTTTTTGACTTAAAGGTCGACCTAAAATTTTCTCAAATCCATAAAACATCAAATGGCCTCCATCTAACATTGGAATGGGAAATAAGTTAATTAAACCAAGGCTTATGGAGATATAAGCCATCATGCTAATAAATGGAATTATGCCAAATTCGGCAACTTGCCCTGATATTTTAGCAATTCTAATTGGACCACCTAATTGTGAAGTATCTCCTTTTCCAACAACCATAGAACCAAGATATTTTAAAGAGGAAACAGTTACAAAATATACTTCATTGAATGATTGCGCTAAGGCTTGCACAGGACCAAGTTTAACGTGATTTATTTTGTCATTATAAGCACTCAATTTTATCCCCACCATTCGTTTCTTAAGCTTATTACCTAAGTTATCTTCACTTTCTACTAAATTGGGTTTTACTTTTAATAAAATTTCGTTTTCAAATCTTGATACTTTGAAGTCAACAAAATCTGACGTCGACATTGCAATAAATTTAGAAACATCCAAAATACTCTCTACTTTATTATTATCTATTTCTAAAATTATGTCATTTTTCTTTAAACCTGCTATTTCTGCAGGGCTATCTTTTTGAACTTCGTCAATAACAGCGGGAGTAAAATCTTTACCTATAAACATATAAATAAAGAGAAATATAAAAATTGCTAAAATAAAGTTGGCTAGAGGTCCGCCAAATACAATCCATGCTCTTTGGTATAGAGGTTTAGTTACAAATAATTTTTCTTGGTCCTCTTTATTATATTTTTTTAATAATTCTTCTTGATCAGCTTGTGAAAAAACATTTCTGTCACCAAAAAATTTTACATATCCACCTAAAGGTATCCAACAAATTTTCCATCTAGTACCTGATTTATCGTTCCATCCAAATATTTCTTTACCAAATCCAATTGAAAAATCAGTTACTCCAACACCATATTTTTTTGCAAAATAATAATGGCCATACTCGTGAATAAATACCACAATTAAAATAAGTATAAGAAATGGGATAATATAAGTGATCATAGAGTTAGAATTATCATATCTAAAAATTTAGAAAATTAAATAGTTAAAAGTATCTTTCAAAACTGTTATTTTTTTAAATTCCATGTCAACAAAGGAGCAAAAGTCGCAGTCAAAAATGATATAAATAACAAGGATTGAGAGACAAAACTTGGAAAAAGGTCAACTGGAAAAAGTATTCCAATTAAAATAGACTTAGAAAAGTCTGGACCTGGAAATAATAGTAAACCAGCGAATAAACCCACAATTATTGATGTATATGCATTTTTCTCGAAAAATGTTTTCGAATAAAATCCATAAAAAATACTTAATACTGCCGCACAGCAAAAAAGATCGGCTAACAAAAATAAGTATAAAATACTCAAACCCTTTGAGGCTACAAATAATGCAATGATGGATAGTATGATTATTATCTGTTTAGACAACAAATCATAATTTTTAATTTTTATAATTTTTTTTCCATCAACGATAATTAAGCTGGAAATTGCGTTAATAATCGTATCAATACTGCTCACTGTTAAAGATATTGCTAAAAAAATAATAATTACTGAAATAATTAAATATTGATCTTTTAAAAGTAATTGAAAAAAAGCAAGATCAGGTGCAACTAGGTTTTCTGATGATACTGCAACTAATCCTATAAAACCCATAAAGAAAACAATTGGAATAATTATTAAAAAAGAAAAAATTAAACTTTTTTTTAAAACTTCAATATTCTTTGCAGCATAAACTCTTTGCCAATTCCCTTGGTGAAATAGATTTGTAGCTGCAACTGCAATAAAAAATGTAAGACCAGCTGTAAAATTAGGTAGATAATTTATACTTAATAATTGAGGTTGTTTTACTCTAATATAGTCAAAGTTAAATACATTTGAATTAAAGTTTATCAAATAAGAGAGAGCAATTATCAATAAAACAATAAAAAATATAAATTGAATATTGTCTGTAAAAATAGACGCTCTTAGACCTCCATATAATGTATAAGCTAGAGAACTAATAATAACAATTAAAGCTGTTATCCACAAATCAGTCCCTGAAATATAATTAATTAACATTGAAACAGCTGTTACTTCAGCAATTAAAAAGATAGTCATGTAAAATATTGATAAAACTAAAACTAATTTAAATAAATTAGGTCCATATTTTAATCTAATAACCTCAATCAAAGTTCTTCCTTTTGAATATTTTTTTCTAAAGGTTGTGCCAATGTAAATTAAAATAAATAATGGGAAGGCAGTACCTAATGCATATCCAATAACAGCCCCTATTCCACCCCAAGTAGCAGCTGATGCGGGTCCAAATAATATCCATGCACCCAGTGCTGATGCAACTAAACTTGAGGTTAAAGAAAATGTTCCAACAGATCTATTTGCTAAAAGATAATTATTTAATCCTCTAAATTTTTTTGAGTAAACTGTTCCAACAATTACAAATATTATTGATATTCCAAGAACTAGTAAAATTGCAGTTTGTTGACTTAGTAAATTTAAATTATTCATTTTTTTCCCTTTCTGAATTACCGGACAGGTTCAAAGAGTATTTCTCAGTCCAATTGGACACCCCTATTTTTCTTTATATATATTTTAAAAATTTATGAAAGATTTAAATAAGAAAATCATAAATCATTTTTGAACTACTGATTAAAATTAAAGCATAAATTATATTATAGAATAACTTTTCCTCAATTATTTTTAGTAATTTAAAACCAATATAAATACCTAATATCGAGAGAGGAAATAACATGATAGAGTTAATTAATGTTCCTATATTCATCATAGATAAATGAATATACAGAGGTAGCTTTATTAAGTTTACAAACGTAAAAAAAATTACTCTAGTACCAACATAAATTTCTTTTTTTAGTCTTAATGGTAATAAATAAATACTTGTAGGTGTGCCTCCAGCATGTACACAAAATGATGTAAAACCTGCAACAATTGTACAAATTGAGCCTTTAACCTTATTTTTTTTATGTGGTTTAATTTTATCTTTTTTAAATATGAAGTAATGACTCGCAAACAAAAAACCCATTAATCCAATTAAAGATTTTAAAAGATCTTCAGAAAAATATGAAAATGTAAATGATCCAATAATAATTCCAATTGCTGATGAAGGAATGATTAACTTTAAAGTTTCAAGATCAAAATCTTTTCTAAATCTATAAACCGCTATAAAATCTGAAAAAATTAAAATTGGCAGCATAATTGCTAATGCCTCTGTTAATGACATTGATAGTGTCATTAATGGAATTGAAATTAAAGCTATGGATCCTCCTAATCCAGATTTTGCAATTCCAAATAAAATAATTGCTGGTATTACTGAAATTAGGAAAATAAGATTAATTTCCATTCAGTTTTACTGAAGTTGAAATAATTTTTTACCTAGAGGACTAATTGGTTCTTGAGGGACTGGTCTTTTACCTACTTTATTCTCAATGATTTTTATTAATTTTTTAGCTAAACCTTTTCTTCTAAACATAGGGTGTACAAATATGTATTCTATTTCACCTATTTCATTATATCTGGCGAATCCAAGTGTAGTATTATTATTTTTGAAAGTGACTATACCTTCAATTTCTATGCACTCGTAATCTGTTGGATTGATCATATTTAGTCATATAATAATAATCCTAAAATTGACAAGGCAATAATTGATATTGCCACAATAATATAATTTATTTTAAATTTGAATTTTTGAAAAAAATAATCCTCTATTTTTTTCCAAAATATAACTATTAGTAGAAGAATAATTACGGGTAAGACAATTTTAACCATAAAACAAATTAGACTAATATTTAATTTTTTAAATTAATTAAATTGTCTTAAATACAAATTTCTTTGCATAAAATTTGCTATCTGTTATGCACTCATCATGGCAGATAAAAACTTTGGTTTTGGTACGCAAATTAGAAAATCTCCATATTTCAATGCAACAGTAAGATACGGCGCTAAAGGATTTTCAGTTTATAACCATATGTATATTCCAAGAGATTTCGGGAGTCCTGAACAAAATTTTTGGAATTTGATTGAAAAAGCTATTTTATGTGATGTTGCGGTTGAAAGGCAGGTTGAGATAACAGGGCCAGATGCATTCAAATTTATACAATTATTAACTCCAAGGGATTTGTCTAAACTTGCAGTGGGTCAATGCAAATATGTTTTAATAGTTAATAATGACGGTGGAATTTTAAACGACCCAGTTTTATTAAGACTTGATACAAATCATTTTTGGCTATCACTTGCTGACAGCGATGTATTGTTTTGGGCTCAAGGAGTTGCAATAAATTCTAGTTTAAATGTAAAAATTACAGAGCCTGACGTTTCACCTCTGCAATTACAAGGTCCAAAATCAGGAGAGATTATGGTTAGCCTATTCGGTAAGAGTATTAAAGATTTGAAATACTATTGGCTAAAAGAATTTAATCTCGATGGAATTCCATTGATTATTTCAAGAACAGGCTGGTCAAGTGAACTAGGATATGAAATATTTTTAAGAGATGGATCAAAAGGTGATGACTTATATGAAAAAATTATGTCTGCAGGAAAAGACTTTGGTCTTGAGCCTGGACATACATCATCAATAAGAAGAATTGAAGGAGGAATGTTATCTTATCATGCTGATGCGGACATTAATACTAATCCTTTTGAACTAGGTCTTGATAGATTGGTCAATTTAGAAAGTGATGTAAATTTCGTTGGTAAAGATGCATTAAAAAAAATTAAAAAAGATGGAATTAAAAGAAAACAAGTTGGCATTGAGTTATACTGTGATCAGCTTTCAGGTCCTAATACAACTTTTTGGCCTATAATGAATAAAAGTGAGAAAATTGGAAAAATTACATCGGCTGTTTACTCACCACGACTGAAAAAAAATATTGCTTTGGCAATGGTAAATATAAAGTACGCAAAAAAAGGAACAAAATTACAAGTTAAAATTGAAGATAAAATAGTCAATTGCACCATTGTAGATAAACCATTTTTTGATCCTAAAAAAAAGATTGCTTCGAAATAAAATTAAAAAATAAAATAAGTAATCAAAATCACGATTAATACAATAATAGACCAAATTGATAAATTGGTTAAAAATTGTTTTAATTTTGAGTTAGTTTTTAGAAAAGCTGGTAAAACTAAGATTAAAACAGCAATTAGAGATATTGCTGGGACTATTTGTTCTAAATTCAAACTATTTATTGTTTTATGTTGTAACCTTTTTTTAATAACGTTGTTACAACAGCTATACAAATTATTAAAAAAGCCAACATACTGCTGATACTTATCCAAATATTAAAATCTGAAACACCATAAAAAGAGTATCTCATACCATTAATCAAATATACAACTGGATTAAAGTAAGTGACTGTTTGCCAAAAAGAAGGGAGCATATCTAAAGAGTATAAGCTACCGCCTAGAAAAACCATTGGTGTAATAACCAATGTTGGTATAATTGACATTTGTTCAAAATTAGAACTCATCAATCCAATTAAAAATCCAAATAATGCAAATGTAAAAGCTACAAGTACTAAAAGAAAAATCATGAGTAAGGGATATTTAACTGTCACATCAACAAAAAATAAAGAGGTAATAAATATAACGACACCAACTATCAAAGTTTTAGTTGCACCCGCTCCTACAAATGCCAGTACGACTTCAAAAGTAGAAATTGGTGCAGCTAGTATTTCATATATCGTTCCATTAAATTTAGGAAAAAATATCCCAAATGAAGTATTACTTATTGATTGTGTCAATAAAGTTAGCATCAATAAGCCTGGCACTATGTAAGATCCATAACTTAAACCGTCAATACTTTCCACATAATCACCAATAACAGAGCCAAAAACAATAAAGTAAAGAGAAGTGGATAATACCGGTGAAAGTAAAGATTGAAGTAAAGTTCTTCTAAATCTATCCATTTCATGCAGATAAATTGCCCTTAAAGCATAAAAGTTAAATTTCATTATTTTCCCTTACTAAAGTAACAAATATCTTTTCTAGAGAGCTTTGCTCTGTTTTAAGATCTCTCATTTTTAAACCAGCCTCTTTTAATTCTTGTAATAAATTTGTAATTCCAGTTCTCTCAGCTCTTACATTGTAATTATAAATAAGCGACATTTGATCTTGTCCAATCACTAATTCGTATTTTGAAAGTTGGTCAGGAATTTGGGTTATTTTATCTTGTAGTTCTATTAATAAAGTTTTTTCACCCATTCTTTTAAGTAAATCATTTTTATTTTCTACAACAATTATTTCTCCTTGATTAATTACTGCAACTCTATCTGCGATTGTTTCAGCTTCCTCGATATAATGGGTTGTTAAAATTATTGTTACACCTGTCTTTCTTAATATATCCACAACTTTCCACATATCTTTTCTTAATTCTACATCTACGCCTGCTGTTGGTTCATCCAAAAATAGTATTGAGGGCTCATGAGAAAGTGCTTTAGCAATTAATACTCTTCTTTTCATTCCACCTGATAATTGTCGAAGTCCTAGATCTTTTTTATCCCACAAACTTAAATCTTTTAAAACTTTTTCAATGTGCTTAGGATTTGGAGATTTACCGTACAAACCTCTTGAATAAGAGACATTGTTAAAAACTGTTTCAAAAGCTTCTAAAGTTAATTCTTGTGGTACTAGTCCAATTCTTGATCTAGTTTCACGGTATTGATCAATTATATTATAATTTTCAACAGTAATTTCACCTGATGTTGGAGTTACAATTCCACAAATAACACTTATCAAAGTTGTTTTACCTGCTCCATTGGGACCTAGTAATGCAAGAATTTCTCCTTTTTTAATTTTAAGATTAATATTTTTTAAAGCATTAAATCCATTACTGTAAACTTTAGATAAATCTTTAATTATTATTTGATTTTGTTCCATAGGGGTGGTGAACATATAATTGTTAAAAAGATTATTACAAGAAATTATAAATACACATCTTTTAACTATATTTGAGAATTATAACGTTTTTTTTACTTGTTTAGTGACAGGCTTGATTGAATTTTTTTAGTCTCCAATAATTATAAGGCCATGGAGTTACAAAACCAACTGATAACATAATTGGAACTACCCACCAAGTGAGTATTGCACCACCTGTTAAAAAATAATCAGTTAAATTCATTGCAACTTCCATACTGATCATAGATATAAAACTCATCCCAATAGCTGTATGAAAAGCTTTTTTGAAATCAAAATTTTGTTTCATAAGAATTATTGTCTCTAAAATAATACTAGTTATTAAACCATTTATGATTGCTAAGATCATAATGGCAAGGACGGGAAAATCAATTTTGGTTAATTGAAAAAATAAAATTGTTCCAAAATCTCCTATAGAACATCCAAGTAAACACCATGCAGTGTTTTTTGCACTTCTTTTCCAAGTGTGTTTACATGACCAATTAAAATTTAAAGTTTCTGAACTCATTTTTTACTAATTTCCAACTGATGAAAATATATATCATCATTCCAATATGATTTAATATAGGAAAGAATATTATCAATCCCCTCATCTTCAATATTGTCACCAAAACCCATCATTTTACCTTCATAATTTTTTATCAGTTTTGCAAATCCATGCTTTATAATTTTATGCAGCAACTCATCAGAATGATGCCACGTATGTCCTGTTCCATTTAAGGGCGGTGCTTTTCTATGTCCGTCTTCATCAAATCCTTTCCAGTTTTTTGCACCAGCTAAATTTACTTGATGACAAGAAGCACAGTATTGATTGTATAATAATTTTCCTGCTTCAATTTTTAATGGATCGTCTTTAGTTATAGGATAATGAGAATGCGAATAAGCAGACTTAATGAAACAAAAAGATAAAAAAATTATTAAAAAAAAATTTTTAAACATTTAAATTATTAATGTGGTTTTCTATATCTGCTATGACATGCATTGCAATTTGACCACATTAATTTTTTGTAAGTCACTTGAATATCATCTACTTCTTCCATAACTTTAGCTAATTGTAACATGTCATCTGCTGCTTTTTGCATTAATGCGTTAAATGCATCCTTTTGGTCCCAAATAATTGGTAAAGCCTCAGTGCCATAACCTTCTTTTGAATTCTCTGGAAAATAATTTAGTAAATTTTCATAATTTTTACTCATTTCAAGAATAAAGGGTTCTGCTTCCTCAAACTCGAAATTTCTCAATAGAATATTTACTCTTTTTGCTAATTTTGAATTATTGCTAAAAATTGCTTTTCTACCTTTAATTATATCCTCTATACTTTCCTCAGAATGCGCAATAAAATTGGTGTTAAAAAATGAGGCAGCTACAAAAATAATTAATAAAATTTTATTTTTCATTAATATAAATTATGAGAAATGTTAACATAATACAAAAATACAATATTTTAACAAAGTTTTTCCATTGGCTAAGTGTCATAGGTCTAGTAGTTCAAATACCACTAGGTTTTTATTTAGTTAGACAAGAATTTTCTGATTTTAGAATAACAATTGAAGAAATTCACGTATTAATTGGAATAACAATTTTTTATATCACTTTATTAAGACTATTGGTGAGGTTTTTTATAAATTCTCCAGAAAATCCAATTGAGGCATTTCCAGGTCAAATGATAGTTGCAAAACTCAATCATTTTCTATTATATTTGACACTTCTAACAGTCACTTCTTCCGGGATATTAAAAAAATTGTTTAATGGTGAAAAATTAAATTTTGGGATTGCTGAGATAAAATTAAAATCGAATTTTGATTATGCCGATTTAAGTTATGATGTACATATATACTCAAATTATACTCTGATTGCTCTCATATCTTTGCATATTTTAGCGGCATTGTTACATACCTTGGTTTTTAAAGATGATGTTATCAAAAGAATAACATGATTAAGTTAAAAAATCTAATATATGTAATTTGTTTTACTTTTTTTTCATTTTCAAGTTTTAGCTTTGAGAAATCCTCTAATTTTTCTTTAAATGAATTTGATAAACTTAATAATCAAGGAAAAACAATTGTAATTAATTCTTGGAACGAATGGTGTTCAGTTTGTGCAACTCAAACTTCTATATTTAAACAAGCAAAAAAAGATTTTCCAGATTATGAGTTCTTTTTTTATGAACATGACAAAAATAAGAATATAAGCGAAAAACTAAATATAAAGTTTTGGACCACTATAGCGATTTATAAAGATGGAAAAGAAGTTGCTAGAGAAATTGGTTTGGACAAAAAAGAGGAAATTTACGAATTACTTAAAAAAGGTATTTAATTTAAGATTTCAGAAGCATTAGCGTATTGGTGACCAAAAGCATCTGCAACAGCTTTATAAGTGACACTGCCTTTATGAACATTTAGTCCGGCTAAAAAGTTTAAATCTTCTTTTAACGCTTTTTGATAACCATCTTTTGCTAATTTACTCAAAAACGGCAGAATAGCATTATTTAAGGCTATTGTAGAAGTTCTAGGGACAGCTCCAGGCATATTTGCTACACAGTAATGAACTACATCATCAACTATATATGTTGGTTCTGAGTGTGTTGTTGGTTTGCTGGTTTCAACACAACCACCTTGATCAATTGCAACATCAACTATTACAGATCCTCTTTTCATTTTCTTGAGCATATTTTTTGAAACTAATTTAGGTGCTTCAGCGCCTGGAATTAAAACTCCTCCAACTAATAAATCACATTTTGAAATCAATTTTTCTATGTCGGTTTCATCGCTTAATTGTGTAATGATTTTGTCTCCAAACATTTCAGTTAATTGTTTTAGTCTCTCGGCTGATTTATCAACTATATGAACTTTTGCTCTCATTCCTGTTGCAATAATCGCTGCATTCTCTCCAACAACACCTCCACCAAGAATAACTACATTGCCAGGTTCTCCACCAGGCGCACCTCCAAGTAATATCCCTCTTCCTTTTTGATTTTTCTCTAGGCAATGTGCTCCAGCTTGAACGGACATTCTACCTGCAACTGCACTCATTGGTGCAAGTAATGGAAGTCTTCCATTTTTATCTGTGACTGTTTCATAAGCTATACAAACTGATTTTGAATCTATTAGTCCTTGTGTTAACTCTTTTGCTGCAGCTAAATGTAAGTATGTAAAAACTATTTGATTTTCTCTAATCATTTTTACTTCATTCAATAGAGGCTCTTTAACTTTAACAATTATTTCTGCATCGTTAAAAATATCATCTACTTTTTCTATAATTTTTGCTCCAGCAGATTTATATTGATCATTTTCAAAACCAGCTTCAAAACCACCATTTTTTTCTATTAACACTTCATGACCATTAGAAGTTAAAGTTTTTACACTTTCTGGGGTCAGTCCTATACGATTTTCTTGAGGTTTTATTTCCTTAGGAACACCAATTTTCATGAAGGTGAATTAATTTTTTTTGCTTTTTGAATAGTTTGATATTCCAGTTCTTAGTTTTTCAATAATTTCGTCTATATGTTTTTTTTCACAAATAAACATTGGAGCGATAATTAAACAGTCACCAGTTGCTTTAAAATTTACACCTGCTTCATAACAATGTTTAAAACATGTAAATCCAGCTGCCCCAGGCTTTTTGCCTGCTCTCATATCAATTCCACCCATCATTCCATATCCTCTTATATTATCCACTTCATCTAAATCTTTAAGAGACATCAAACCTTCTTGAAAATACGGACTCATTTCTTTTGCTCTATTAAATATATCGTCTTTCTCAAATATATCTTGCACTGCTAAACCTGCGGCTACTGAAATTGGAATTCCAGAATACGTATATCCATGAAATAATTCTATTGTTCCTTTGGGTGCGCCATCCATTATTGAGTCGTAAATTTCCTCCTTACATGCAACTGCACCTAATGGTGATATACCGTTCGTAGTTGCTTTTGCCATTGTGATTATATCTGGTGTTACACCGTACTCTTGAGATGCAAATGGTGAACCTGTTCTTCCCCACCCTGTAATAACCTCGTCAAAAATTAAAATTATACCTTGCTTATCGCAAATCTCTCTTAGTCTTTGTAAGTATCCTTTTGGTGGAACTAAAGTTCCAGTTGATCCAGCAATTGGTTCTACAATACATGCAGCAATATTTTCTCCTCCAAAGTTTGTACAAATTCTCTCTAAATCATCAGCTAACTCTGCGCCTGTCTCTGGCTGACCTGAAATAAATTTATGTTCTGGTAAATGTGTATGTCTCATATGAACTACACCTGGCATTAATACACTTGCAAATGTTTTAACATTATTGATCATACCACCAACAGATGTCGCTCCAATATTCATTCCATGGTATCCTCTTTCTCTACCGACAAATCTAAAACGATTACCTTCTCCTCTAGATTTATGGTACGCAATTGCAATTTTAATTGCTGTTTCAACTGCAGTTGATCCACAAATCGTATAAAAAATTCTATTTAAATTTCCTGGAGTATGTTTTGCAATTCTTGTTGCAAGTTCAAACGAACCTCCAAAACCTTGTTGAAATGGTTGAGCGTAATCAACAGTTTTTAGTTGTTTAGTTATTGCATCTATAATTTCTTGCCTTCCATGTCCTAAGGGATTGCAAAATAATCCAGAGCTTGCATCAATTTGAGTTTTTCCATGGTGGTTTTTTAAATAGACTCCTTTTGCTTCAACTATTAATCTTGGATTTTCTTTAAAGTCCTTATTGGATGTAAATGGCATCCAATGTTCATTTAATGAATTTGGAATGTTTGGTTTTTCTGAACTCATAAATTTTTAAAAAAAGTAAGTTTTTATCCTCATAGACTAATTCATTTTAATTGGACAGAAAATAAATATACCATACAACTCAAAGTTGTCTAAGTTTTTAATGTCACCCCTAACGCATAATTCATCATTTACATCAATCTTATAATGAACTTAAATACGCGCAGTAAATTAAATTTAATTACAGGAGAAATAATGAAAAAAATAATTAGTTTTATTTTAGGAAGTATATTTGCTCTAAACCTTGCAATTACTGCCGCTAATTCAGCAGCGAACGTTGTTAGAGTTGCATACTTTTTAGAATGGCCAAGTCCTAATTTAGAAGACATGCAAAAAAAGAATTTTGCAAAAGCTCTTGGAGTGCCAGTTAAATGGACAAATTTCACTAACGGTGGTGCAATGACTGATGCAATGTTAGCTGGAGATATTGATATTTCTTATTCACAAGGACTAGTTCCTTTCATCAATGCTGTAAAATCAAAAGCTCCAATTAAGCTTGTTGATATTGCAATGGAGTATGGAATGGGTGGAACTACGTGTGTAACATCGAACGCTTCAGGTATTACAAAAGCAAATGCAACAGAGTTGGAAGGCAAAAAAGTTGCTGTTCCACTTGGAACAATGGCTGAATATGTTTTTGATGAAAGTATGAAAGTTGTTGGAGCTGACAGAGGAAAAATGGACATCATTCAAATGGACCCAGAAGAAGGTGCTGCTGCATTAGTAAGTGGCGATGTTGTAATGGCATGTTTATTTGGTGGTAACTCAATCAAGGCTGCAACTGCAGTTGGATCAAGACTTTTAACTGTTCAAGAAGCAAGAGATGCTGGTATTTTAGGAATAGATATCACGTCAGTAACAGATAAATTTATGAAAGAAAACCCTGGAATGTTAAGAACATTCATCGAAGTAACTCATGAAGCTAATGACAGATATAGAGCTGGTAAAAGCGATATGAATTCTATGTCAAAGGCATCTGAGATGAAAGTTGCAGACATGAAAGAAACTTTAGGTGGTTTCAAATTTTTAACTCCAGAAGAAACTAAACAATCTATGGAAAGTGGTAATCTTGATGCCTTCTTAAAAGGCATGGGAACACCAGACGGAGCAGTAGATACAAGTTTCTTACCACTATAATTTTGTAAGGTAAAATATCTAATAGGCGCCAATTTTTAATTGGTGCCTATTTTTTTTGAAAAAATTCTAATATAAAGTCATTGAATGAGCGATCTAGTTTCTGAAAATCTAAACATGATTTTTAAAAGCCCCAAAGGGGAAACTGTTCATGCATTAAAGGATGTAAGTTTTACTCTTAAAAAAGGAGAACTACTTACTGTATTAGGCCCATCTGGTTGTGGAAAAACAACTTTATTAAATATTACTGCAGGATTTTTAAGACCAACCTCAGGAAAAATAACCTTAAATAATAATGAAATAGATGGACCAGGAGTTGAAAGGGGTATGGTATTTCAACAAGGTGCATTGTTCGAATGGTTAACAGTTGCAGAGAATGTGAACTTTGGATTGAGGATGAAAAAAGAGGATCCAAATATTACTTTAGAAAAAGTTGATGAATGGCTTGATATAGTTGGTCTTAAAGGATTTGGAAATACTCCTACCTACCAGCTATCAGGTGGAATGCAGCAAAGAGTTGCTCTAGCAAGATGTTTAATTAATGATCCAGATTTAATTTTAATGGATGAACCATTAGGCGCTTTAGATGCATTAACTCGAGAAAAGATGCAGTCTTTAGTTTTAAAGATTTGGAAGGAAACGGGAAAAACAATTATATTGATTACTCACTCAGTTGAAGAGGCCTTATTACTAGGTGAAAGACTTTATGTAATGGCACCAAGACCAGGAAGAATACACAAAGAGTACAATCTTCCTTTTGCAGAGATGGGTTTAAAAGAAGATTTAAGGGAAATTAAAAAAAATAAAGATTTTTCATCTAAAAGAGAAGAAATCCTATCTATGATTTGGGATATGGAAGAAGAAATTATGGGGAAAGATAATTAAATGTTAACCCAGTTTACAACAATACTAATATTTGTAGCGATAATTGGATGTATTCTTTACGGAAGAAGATTAATAAAAACTGAAAAAGTTGATGCAGTTTTTGGAAACCCTGAAAGAGCAAAAGGTGGTAAACATTGGATTGTTGTAGGCAGTAGCGCAATCTTATTAGTCTGGTTGTATTATTCTTGGGATATAGCAAAAGGGTTTTACCCAAAGTCTGCAAATGAGTTATGCCAAGTGGCAAAAATCAACGAGTCATTGATGGGTTTAAAATATCAATTTCCTATTGAAGAAAGAGAGTTCAAAAGCACCTCAATTATTAAAATCGAAAATAAAAATCTTAAAAATATAGCTAATGAAATTCAAAATTCAAATGATCTAAATGATCAGCAAAAAAAGATATTGATTAGATTTATTGATAAAACAACCCAGCTCATTCCTTTGCTTACAAATAATAATTTAATGGAAATGGATACAAAAATTAAGATTAAAGAAATGACTGAGGAAATTAAAATTTTGAGCTCAAATTTTAAAAAAAAAGATTATCCATTTGAATCTGAGGAAGAAAAAAATGAGAGACTCAAAGCTGTCTTGGAACAAGGTGGATGGGGTATTACTACTGTAAGAACTGGAACCGGATCTATAGAAAATACACTTGAAGTTCCATTAGTCCCTGGAACAAATAGAGGTTTAAAATTTCATGCGGCAGCAGCAGAACTTAAGGTGATAAGTGACAAATTTTTTAAGTTAAGAAATCATAACTCATATTTTAAAACTTCAATTAAAGAATTAAAAAATGAAATCAAGGCGTACAGAAAAAGTTTAGATGATAGTGAGGAAATAGCATCAACATATGCAAAAAATATTGTAAAAATATCAAGAAGAATAGAATTTGCTAGCATCTATCCTCCAACAGCTCTTGATGATATGAAAGATGCGATAATTGAATTTGATAATCTTCAAAAAACTGAACAAGGTGGATTAAGATTAATTGACATACTTTTATTTCCTGCAGGAACAATAGTTGCGAGTGGTCCAAGTTGCTCTGAACAAGGTTCAGGTAGATGGCTACCTAAGCCATCTGATACCTTTAACAAATTTATTCTTATGTCTAAACCAAGTGTTGGATATAAAAATATTCCATTGCTTTGGATCGAAATGGTTGATGTTAGTTCTATGATTGGTTTTATTCTTCCAGATTGGATTGCAGATGTTTTACCTGGTGAGTATCCAGTTCACACTAAAGATGGAATTGTAAAGGAAAATTTTAAAAGCAAAGTATTAAAACTAGTAACAGGTGATTTTAAATTATTTAAAGTTCCTGTTCCGTACGGACATATTTGGGACTCTTTTTTAAGAGTATTTTTAGGATTAGTTTTTGGTATTATTATTGGAGTGCCTTTAGGTTTGTTTATGGGTCTAAACAGATTTGCTAAAGGATTTTTTGATCCCTTAATTGAATTATATAGACCTGTACCACCTTTGGCATGGGCACCTTTGATAATTTCAGTCTTAGGAATTGATAATACTGGTAAAGTTTTTCTGTTATTTATGGTTTCATTATCAATAATGATAATATCAGCTAGAGCTGGGGCATCTGGTACCCAATTATCGAAAATTCATGCGGCACACTCCTTGGGAGCTTCTAAAAAACAAATTTTAAGACATGTTATTTTCCCTAATTCTCTCCCTGAAATATTAACAGGTATAAGAGTTGCAGTTGGAATGTGTTGGGGTACTTTAGTGGCAGCAGAGTTTTTAGCTGGTACAACGGGTATTGGTTTTGTTGAAAACGTTGCTAAAAAGTACTTTCAGTATGAGGTAATTTGGATCACAATATTTATAATGGGAATGTTGGGTCTTTTGTTTGATATTACTCTTAGAAAAATTATCGATAAAACTATACCTTGGAGAGGTAAAGGCTAATCTAAAAGATTTACTTCATGGATAAAAATAAAATATTAGAGTGGCTAGGCGTTATAACTGCTATTATTTATTCACTGCTTGTTGCTCTAAACATTGGTGCTGAATTTCTAGGTTTTGCCCTATTATTAATTTCAGCAATTTTAATTGGTTTGTGGGCATATTTAGGAAAACATAGGGGAATTTTACTACTTCAAATTTTTTATGCTACTGCAGGTATCATTGGAATGTTTAGGTGGTTTTAATGAAAAAAGAAAATTTAGAAAAATTACTAATTAAAGTATTTATAAAATATAAATTAAGCAAAGAACATGCAAGGATTTGTTCTGATGCACTAGTTAATGCTGAATTAGTTGGCGCCACTGGTCATGGTGTTTCTAGATTAAAAATGTACTGTAACAGAATAAGTAAAAAATTAATTAATCCAAAGCCAAAGTTTAAATTTAAAAAAATATCTCAATCCATAATGCAAATTGATGCTGATGACAGTATTGGTTTTGTAGCTGCTGATATTGGAATTAAAAAAGCAATTGGGAACGCAAAAAAAACAGGATTTGGTTTAGTTGGTATTAAAAGAAGTGGTCATTACGGGTTATCAGGTTATTACGCAGAACAAGCCGTCAAAAAAAAATTATTAACATTAATTTTTACAAATGCTCCCCCTGCTATAGCTCCACATGGTGCATTAAAAACTTTGTTTGGAACAAATCCAATTTGTTTTGGAACTCCAACCTCTTCAAAAGTTCCCTTTATTTTAGATACATCTGTATCAATGATAAATAGAGGAAAAATTAGAGTTGCAGCAAGAACAGGATCCAAAATACCTGAAGGAGTTGCGTTAGATAAATATGGAAGACCAACCACGGATGCAGCTAAGGCTCTAAAAGGTGTGCAGTTGCCTATTGCTGGATTTAGAGGATCTGGTTTAGCATGGATGGTTGACATTTTAAGTGGTGTTTTCACTGGAGGAAATCATGGAGGAAAAGTTAAAGATCCATTTGATGATTTTTCAGGTCCTCAAAATATTGGTCATTTATTTATAGTTATGAAGTCAAATTTATTTGTTAAAAATTTTAATTCAAGAATTAAAGAAAATATAAAAAGAGTTAAAAAACTCCCGAAACTAAAAAGTATAAAAGAAATTATGTATCCAGGACAAAATAAGTTTAACAGATATAAAAAAAATTTAAATAAAGAGATTAAAATTACTGATGATATTAAAAAAGATATTGAGAAACTCTTGAATTAAGTTGCTACAAAAAATAGAACCGCAACAACACTTATGAATAAACCAGTCAAAACCCTATTTTCAATTTTTTTGTTTTTTTCTTGAATTTTAAGTCTGTTATTAAGTTTATTTATACAAGTCTTATGTTTGTTTTTTTTATTGTTACTTAACTCAACTTTATTTACTTCAGCGCTTAATGTTTTTGGATCAGATACGTTTGCATCCGATCCATTGGGGTCAAATTTGGAATTGATTAAAATTTTTGGATTTAATTTTGTTAAAGTCTCAGTACTCATCTAGTTTTTTCTTATATGTTTATTATAGTCTGAAAGTTTAAAGACGCTCAATCTATGATGTCACCATATTAGGTTTTTTTAATTTAACTTGTTCATTTTGGGTCGCAATCTATTATTTTGATCTTAATTTATCTTTCTTAAGAGCAGCACAAATATTATAGATGTGACAAACATGATCAAAGCATATGAAGCAGTCGGTATCAAATAAATTATGTCATCGAATATTTGAGTGGATACAAATACTGCTAAAGTTCCATTTTGAAGTCCACATTCTAGTGAGATACATTTTCTTTGTGCAGTGCCACTTGCAAAAATTTTAGCAACATAAAATCCTAATACCATCATTGTTACATTTAATAGCAGAGTAATTATGCCAGCTCTTGATATATAAATAATTATATTTTCCCACTCCTCTAAGTAAATTGATATAAAAACTATGATAAAAAGAGTTAATGAAATTTTTTCAATTAAAGCTGTCCTTTTAATTATAAAATTTTGTGCAAACCTCCTTATTAACATTCCAATTACTACAGGTAATGTTACTACCAAAAACATTTTGATTGATATCCCACTTATTGAAATTTCCTTAGATAGGTAATTTATATCTAGTAGGTCAGCAGATTTAATGATGATAAATGGAACGGTTAAAATACTAAGTAAACTTATTATTGCTGTCAATGAAACAGAAAGAGCGACATCACCATTTGCAAATTTAGTAAGAATATTAGACGTAACGCCTCCTGGTGCAGCAGCGATTATCATTACTCCTAAAGCTAATGCTGGTTGAACATTTAAAATTTTTATTAAAACAAAAGCAATTATAGGAAGTAGTATTACTTGGCAAATCAATCCAACTAAAAAATCTTTTGGTCGTTTAATTACTCTTGTGAAATCACTCGTTGTAAGACCTAAGCCCAACGTTAACATAATCAATGCCAGAGCAATTGGAGCAATTTTTGTTACAACTTCCATATTTCTGACATTATCAAAAAATAAATGATATGTTAGTTTTATTTAATTTTGATATAAGATTTTAGATGCTTTCAGAGAAATCAACAGTATGTCCAAATAATCTCTTAGACCTTGCTCATCTAAAAAAAGGTATTAAAGTTGCAATAGCAAATGCTGGAAAGACACTGCCAATGATTTCAGTAATGGATGCGGTAAAAGAAAAACTGATTGTACCGGTTTTAATTGGTAACGAAACTGAAATTAGAAATTCTGCAGAGGATATAAAGTTTGATATATCTGAATATGAGATAATAGACGAACCAATAGAAAATAATACTGCTAAGATTGCAGCGAAGCTTGCTTCAGAAGATAAAATTAAAATAATTGTTAAAGGACATATTCATACAGATGTTTTGATGAAAGAAGTTTTAAAACGAGAGTATGGTTTGTTAGGAAAAAAAAGGCTTAGTCATATATGGCACATGACATTAGAAAAAGATGATAAGCCACTTATAATTACAGATGGAGCATTAAATGTTAATCCAAATGTTAAAACTAAAATGCACATTTTAAGAAATGTAATTGATTTTTGTCATCGTATAAATATTCCAAAACCAAAGATATCAATTTTATCAGCAACTGAAGAAGTATTGGATAGTATGCAAAGTTCTCTTGATGCAAAAGAGATTACAAATTTAGCTGCAAAAGAGGGTTTTAATGCTGACATTTTTGGTCCTTTGGCTTTTGATAATAGTATATCTAAAAAGTCAGCAGGTATTAAAGGTATAAAAAATATTGTTGCTGGAGATGCAGATGTTTTGTTAGTTCCAAATGTTGAGACTGGAAATGCGCTAGTAAAAATGATGATATATTTCATGGGAGCCTGTGCGGCAGGTGTTGTGGTTGGGGGCAAAGTTCCAGTTGTAATTACAAGTAGATCAGACGATGCAACAGCTAGATTAGCCTCAATAGCTGCTGCAGTAGTTGCGTTAGATTAAATTATCAAGAGAATTAATAAAAAATATCTTTGTTGAAATGAGTATTTTAATACATTAAATAACTTGATCAAAATACTCATCAATGACAATTAAGTACCTTAAAAAATCTCCTAAATCATCCTCAACTGACGATAATAAAACAAGGGATATTGTTCAAAATTTACTTAATGACCTAGAGAAATCTAAAGAGGAAGGTTGTAAAGAATTAACAAAAAAATTTGACAAGTATGAGGGTGAAATAATTGTATCCAAAGATAAAATTGAGGAAATAAAAAAAAATTTAGATCAAAAAACAAAGGATGATATTAAATTTTCTTATGAAAGAGTAAGAAAATTTGCTGAGGCTCAACTTAAAAACTATGGAAATGATTTCGAAGTTGAGTTATCTGATGGTTTGTATGCTGGTCAAAAATTAATTCCTGTTAATACTGCGGGTTGTTATATTCCAGGTGGAAGATATGCTCATATAGCTTCGGCAGTTATGAGTGTAACGACTGCAAAAGTTGCTGGAGTAAAAAATGTAATTGCATGTAGTCCACCAAAAGCTGAGGTGGGAGCCCACCCCACTATTATATATACTGCTGATTTGTGTGGTGCAGATGTTATTTTAAATTTAGGCGGAGTTCCTGCTATCGCTGCAATGACATACGGTTTATTTGGTAATGCTCCAGCAGATATTTTAGTTGGTCCAGGTAATCAGTTTGTAGCTGAAGCAAAAAGAATTTTATTTGGAAGAGTTGGAATAGATTTATTTGCTGGTCCCACAGAAATTGGAATTATTGCTGATGAAACTGCTGATCCTGAGATAGTTGCAGTAGACTTAGTTGGGCAAGCTGAACATGGTTACAACTCTCCTTGTTGGTTATACACTACAAGTAAAGAGCTTGCTGAAAAAGTGATGAAAAGAGTTCCTGAATTAATTTCAGAGTTACCTGAATTACCAAGAACTAGTGCGGAGGCTGCATGGAAAGATTATGGTGAGGTAATTCTTTGCGATACTGACGATGAAATGGTTAGGATAAGTGATGAATATGCTCCAGAGCATCTTGAGGTTCAAACAAAAAATTTAAAATGGTTCCATGACAGACTAACGAATTATGGATCCCTATTTGTTGGTGAAGAAACAACAGTAGCTTATGGAGACAAATGTTCCGGAACAAATCATATTTTACCAACTAAAGGAGCAGGTAAATATACAGGGGGATTATTTGTTGGAAAATTTATAAAAACACTAAGCTTCCAAAGAATGACAAAAGACTCAACAAAACTTGTGGGTGCTGCTGCAGCAAGAATTTCTAGATACGAAGGTATGGAAGCTCATGCACGAACCGGCGATGTAAGATTAAGAAAATACGGATTTTCTAATTAAAAAATTTTAAAATTTCAAAAATCACATAAATTGAAATTAAGCTCATTATTAAAGAAATAATCCATTTTATTATAACCCAAGCCCTAGTGTTATTAAGATATTTTGAGAAATAATTTGCTAAATATCCCAATAAGTAGAAAAATAAAAAAGAAGCAATAGAACCTCCAATACCAAAATAAATTTTATAATTAATTGGGAAATTTTTTGAAAAATTACCAAGAAAAAAAACTGTGTCAGAATAAACATGTGGATTTAAATAAGTAAAAGCAAGTGTTTTTAATATAATTTTTTTTCTCTCATCATGTTTCCGATCTTTATCTATTTCTATGTTTTTAAATTTTTCAGAAATTTTTGTGTAAATAAAATAAATTAAAAATATTAATAATAAAATATTGAAAACTAATTCAGTTATTTCATTAAAAAATGTTCCAAGATATTGAAACAGAAAAATTCCTAAAAAAATCAAAATTGTATCTGATACTGAACAAATCAAACATATTAAAAAAATATGTTGTTTCTTTATACCCTGCTCTATTACAAAGATGTTTTGTGGTCCTATTGCTAATATTAAACTTAAACTGGTTATAAAACCTAAAATTAAAAAACTCATTCTTTCTTATCTGCATTAATTATTGATAAAATAATGAGAATTAAAAAAGGAATACAAAATAAGTTAACTGTTTTCCAGCTTGCAATAGAAATAAGTATACCGGCTAACAAACTTGCTAAAGCCATGGAAGAGAAAACTAATAAATCATTAAATCCTTGAGCTTTAAATTTTTCTTCAGGTTTATAAGTTGTGACTAATAAGCTTGTGCCAGATATAAATAAAAAGTTCCATCCTATACCTAAAAAAATCAGACTTATAAAATAGTTTAAAAAAGATGGTTGAAAGAAAGATAATAAAATTGTGAAAAAATAGAATAAGACACCTAAATACATCATATTACTATAACCAAACTTTTTGATTAAATTTCCAGTAACTAGCGAAGGTAAAAACATTGCCAAAACATGAAATTGAAGAACTATTCCTGTTTTTTCTAAACTTAACTGATGCACAATATGCATACTTATTGGAGTTGCTGTCATTAAAAAAGACATTACTGCATATGCAAATGCAGCAGAGGTAATTGCTTGTAAAAATTTTGGATCTGAAAAAAATTCTGAATAATTTCTTGAGTTATTTTCCTTATTTGAAACTAAAGAAATTTCTCTAATATCCTTAAAAAAGAATAATAAAAATGAAGGTATTAATGTTAAAACTGCTAAAGTTAAATATGAACCTACATATAAATAATCACTTACAAAATTTTTAGTATAATTTGCCAAACCAATTCCAAGAAAGGCAGCAACTATTCCAGCTAACAATAATGATGAAATAGCTTTAGGCGCTTTTTCCTTTTCTACACTTTCTGCTGCAGCAAAACGGTATTGATGAGTAAATGCCATTGTGGCACCTAAAATAAATTTAGCAAAACAAAAAATAAAAAAACTTTCTATCATTATTGCGTAAGCACCTATCAAACAAGAAATTGAACCAGCTACAGAAGCAAAAATAAATCCAAGCCTTCGTCCAATAATGCTCATTATCTTAGCAGCAAAGATTGTAGCTGCTGCTGTTCCAACAACATAAATTGATGGAGGAAGTGTAGAAAGTGTTTTTAAAGAACTTAAGTCTGATCCAATAATACCACTTATAAAAACTGTTACGGTTGCGGCTGTAAAACCAAATACTTGGCTTAAAATAAGTAAGAAAAGATTTCTATTCATCTATAGTGTTATTACTTGCATAATTTAAATTAAAATATAGTTCTACTAATTAATATATATAGATAAATTAGCTTTTATGATTGGTATTCTTGGAGGAATGGGAACGCAGGCAGGTTTAGATTTTTGCAGCAAGCTTGCAAAATTATATAGAGGAAAACTGGATCAACAGTACCCTATGTTTATTCTTTACAACAAGTCTAATACACCAAAAAGACCTGAGAACTTGAAAAAATATTACAATGTGCTCAATGAGTTGATTAAGGGTTGTAAACTGCTATCCAAAAATAAATGTAAATTTATTGTTATGCCTTGTAACACTGCACATTATTGGCATCAAGATATTCAAAAAAAAATTAAAATTCCTTTATTAAGCATGCCAAGGGAAGTTTTTAATTATACAAAAAAAACTTGTAAAAAAAATACGAAAATAGGAATCCTTTGTACTGAAGCAACATTGAAAACAAAAGTTTACCATCAATATTTTGATAAAAAATATGATTTTATAAGTCCAACTAAAAATTTACAAACAAGCTCTGTAAACAAATCTATTAAATATGTAAAAATGGGAAAAGTGAAAGAGGCAGAGAAAGTATTAAGACCAGCTGTTAATCAACTAATAAAAAAAAAATGTAAAAAAATTATATTAGGTTGTACAGAACTTCCTATAGCTTTATTTGCATATAAATCTTTTAAGAAAGCAAAAGACTCTAAGTTGTTTATTGATCCAAATCTTTTATTGGCCCAAGTATGTATGAGAAAATACAAAAATAACTAAATTTTTTTGTTACAAACTAAATATAACTTTCTAGGAAACTTTCCTTCATCAAATTTTTCAATAAATAAATTTTTAAAACCATCTAGAAGACTATTTATTTTATTCTCAGAAAAAAAATGAATAATAAATCCATCGATTTCAAATAAATCTTCACCCCTATGAATCCCTTTTTTGAAATCTCCATCTTCTGTATTTCTAACAGTATAAATATTCAAACCTCCAGGTTTAAGAATTCTTTTAATCTCATTATTTAAATTTATTAATTCAAGATTTGTTAGAGCCATACAATAAAGCATATGAGAATAACAAACTTCTACCGTATTATCTTTAAAAGGTAAGCTACTCCTCACATCAAACTTCATAGTACGAATAAATGAATATAAATTTAATTGTTTAATTTTTTTGTCAATTATTGATATACCATTTTGACTATAATCAAGCGCAGTAACCTTGATTGAATTTTTTGCAAAAAATATTGTGTCTCTCCCTAATCCTGCTCCTAGTTCTACAATATTCGATAAATTGTTTTCTTTTAAAACAGAAAGAGTTTTTTCTGCTGAATAACTCTGATCTAAACCAAACATCTCAGGCTTATTTGAGAAATTAGTCTCCCAATGCTGAGATTGTTGGTTTAAAATATTCTTATCCAAATTATTTAGAAGGATCTGGAACCTTTCTTAAATATGGTTTGACCGTCTCCCATCCATTTGGATATATTTTTTTCGCTTCATCATCTTTAACAGCTGGTAAAATAACTACATCTTCACCTTTTTTCCAATTAGCAGGAGTAGCTACTTTATGTTTTGCTGTTAATTGCATTGAATCTATTGCTCTCAATATTTCCAAAAAGTTTCGTCCTGTTGCCATTGGATAAGTTAGATATAAACCAATTCTTTTATCAGGTCTTATTACAAAAATAGTTCTAACTGTCTCGTTATCAACAGCAGTTCTGCCCATTGATGTTGTTCCTGCATCACCTTCCAACATATTAAATAATTTAGCAACTTTAAGATCTTCGTCTGCAATTATTGGATAGTTTGGTTTTGAGCCTGACACATCTTTTATATCTTCTAACCATTTGTTATGGTCATCAACTCCATCTACACTAAGACCTATTACTTTCACGTTTCTTTTGTCGAACTCATCTTTCATTAAACCTAGAGCTCCAAGTTCAGTAGTACAAACTGGCGTAAAATCTTTTGGATGTGAAAATAATACACCCCAGCTGTCACCTAACCACTCGTGAAAAGAGATGTCTCCCTCTGTAGTTTTAGCCTGAAAATCAGGACACATACTATTTATTTTTAACATTGTTTCTCTCCTTATTATAAAATTATTATATGAAAAATTGATTTATGAAGCAAACTTTTAAGAGATTGATCAACTTTAAATTCAATTTTTAATAACTATATAGAAATACTCATGAGTGACTTTTTACAATCAATTATTGACAGAGATCCAGCAGCGAAGTCTAAATTAAGTTTGATATTGACTTATCCAGGTGTTAAAGCTGTGTTTTTTCATAGATTGGCTCATTTTTTTTCAGTAGCTAAATTTGATTTAATTGCCAGAATTATTTCGCAGTTTTCAAGATTCCTAACAGGTATTGAAATTCATCCTGGTGCAAAGATTGGTAAAAATTTATTTATAGATCATGGGATGGGAGTTGTAATAGGTGAAACGTCTGAAATTGGTGATAATGTCACAATATATCATATGGTTACTTTAGGAGGTATATCTCCAAGTATTAATTCTAATAATCAAAGAAATATAAAAAGACATCCTACCTTAATGGATAATGTAGTCGTTGGATCTGGTGCACAAATATTAGGTCCTGTAGTAGTAGGAAAAAATTCAAAAATTGGAGCAAATGCTGTTGTAACAAAAAATGTTGAGGAAAATGCTGTGATGATAGGAATACCAGCAAAGAATGTTGGAACTGCTACAGAAGAATTTAAACCTTATGCTGTAGAAAATGACAATTCAGAAAATAACAATGGTTAATATCAAAGATAATTTTTTACAGTCAATTGGTAATACTCCCTTAATAAAATTAAAAGCAGCCTCAGAGATAACTGGATGTAATATTTATGGAAAAGCAGAATATTTAAATCCGGGGGGATCTGTAAAAGACAGAGCGGCTTTGGCACTTATAAAAGATGCTGAAGAAAAAAAATTAATTTCAAAAGGTGGAATGATTGTTGAAGGAACAGCAGGTAATACTGGTATAGGTTTATGTCTTCTAGGAAATTCTTTAGGTTATAAAACAACAATTGTAATGAACGATAATCAAACACAAGAAAAAAAAGATACTTTGATAAATATAGGTGCAGATTTAAGATTAGTACCACCTAAACCTTATAGTGATGATGGAAATTATGTAAAAGTTGCTAGTAGACTTGCTGAAGAATTAAAAAATTCAAATAATTATGGAGTCGTCTGGGCAAACCAATTTGACAATACTGCAAATGCTAGAGGTCATTATGAAACAACTGGACCTGAAATATGGGATCAAACAGAAGGTAAGGTAGATGGATTTGTTTGTGCATCAGGCACAGGTGGAACGATTGGAGGCATAAGTAGTTATTTAAAAGAAAAAAACAAAGATATAAAAATATATTTATCTGATCCAGCAGGTTCTGCCTTGTACAATTACATTGAAAATGGTGAATTAAAATCCGAAGGTGGTTCAATAACTGAAGGTATTGGGTCCAGTAGAGTAACAGCAAATTTTGCTGAGGCAAAAATAGATGGAGCATTTTCAATTGATGACCACGAGTCTTTGCCTTTACTTTATAACTTAATAAAAGAAGAGGGATTAAGTTTAGGCACTAGTTGTGGTGTAAATATTGCTGGAGCAATTAGACTTGGTAAATTAATCGGTCCAGGGAAAACTATTGTAACAATTCTCTGCGACAAATCAGATAAATACAACTCAAAGATGTTTAATAAAAAATTTTTACAAGAAAAAGGCCTACCTACTCCTAGTTGGATCTAAAAATCACATACCAGTATTGTAATATAAAGTTTACAATTTTTGATTATAATTAAATAAGTTTAAACGTAGTACTACTAAGCTTAAATGGAGGAATATAATGAAAGATTATTTAGCAACGCATATATTTAAGTCTGAGGAGATGAAAAAAAAATTTCATGAAGTTGTAAGTTCAACATCCCCTGAGGATTTAAAAAAAGGAGTAACTGGAGAAAAAGCTGTATGTCATATGACAATGATGGGTGCTGGCGACTCTATGAAAGTATTTTGTAAGTGGCAAGCTGAAAGTCCACAAGCAATTATTGATCAACTTGGAGATATGAATAATTTTTTTGACACAGTATCTGAGGAATGTTCTCAAACAATGGATTTTGCAAAAATGTAAGGAGAAAACTATGAAAAAAATAATAATTTTAACTTTTTTTACACTATTTACTTCTAACTTGTTAGCTGAGACAGGAAAGTTTAATGCAAGTGGAATGGGTTCATGGGAAGTGAATGTTATGAATGCTGGTAACGGCAATATGAGTATAACTTATGATGGCAATGCTGGACTTTCAGACAAAGAAGATGGAAGTATATTTGATAAATCTACTATGCATTGCATTGGAGGGCTTACTTTAACTGCAGGTAAGTTTGATGATGAAACTGGAATGTGCACGTTTTACCTAAATGACGGGGAAAAAGTATTTATAAATTATAAAGGTAAAGGAACTGGGGGCGTTGGTGGCTCTGGAGATTTCATTATTATTGGTGGAACTGGTAAATATGAAAATATTTCAGGTACTGGATTTTCAAGTAGACAAAATCTTAAAGGCAAAAGTGGTATGGCTCATTCAATGAACCAAATGAGTGGAGAATATACTTATTAATTAATAATTAACTTCGAAAGGAATATTTTATGGACGTAAAAGAGCAAACGAGAAAAGCATACGAGCTTTTTGGTAAAGGAGATATGGAAACTTTTTTTAATGAGATGATCGATGACAATATTGTGTGGACATTTCCAGGTAAAGAAGGTGTCCATCCATTGTCAGGAGTTCACAAAGGCAAACAAGCTATGATGGGTGCGATGTCAAAAATTCCAGCTACATGGCCAAATTTTCATTTAAAAATTTTAGACATGATCAGTGAAGGCAATAAAGTATTTGTTAGAGTACATGCAACAGCTGACAACATGGATACTATGTTTGGTCATTATTTTGAAGTTAGCGACGAAGGTAAAACTAAAGTTATGATGACTTTTGATGATACGCTTAGCATGTTCAATGCAATGAAGAAATAAGCAACAATTGATTTTGCTGGTGTGTGGGGAGAGTAAAATGGTAAAAGTGGTTGGAAATTTTGAGGTAAAAGACTGGACACATTGGAAAAAAATGTTTGATGAACATTCTGGTCCAAGAGAAGCGGCAGGCATCAAAACTATTTACGTTGGTCATGAATTAGAAAATCCAAATAAGGTACATATTGTGATGGAAACACCAGCAGCAAACACTATGCAGAAATTTATGCAGAATGAAGAGAATGCAAAAGTAATTGAGAAGTCTGGCCATAAACAAGAGACTACAGTAATGAGCATTTGCTCAGATTAAATTAACAAAAAAAAGGAGGCTATAAATGGAAAAAGAAATGTTAGTGCATCTTAAAATTAAAGAAGGAAAATTAGAAACCTTCATGGGATGGATGCAATCAGATGAAGGTATGGGCGTTAGAAAAAGTGTTGCTTATCCAGAAAAAACTGTTGGAGCTATGATACCAGATAAAAGTGGTATGTTATTTAAAGTTTCTGTTCATAATGAAGAAGGAATGAAAGATTTTGTAACTGGAAAAAATCCTACAGCAAAAGCTATCTATGCGGAATGTGTAGAGAATGCTCAGTTGTATGATTTATCTAAAGTGAATCTTTAAAAGAAAAAAAATTGAAATTGTTAATCAATCATATTTAAATTTCAGATAATGACTGGTTACGTAATTTTTAATATTAAAATTACAAACCCTGATAATTACAAAGAATATATTGAAAAAGTAAAACCAATCGCAGAGAAATTTGGGGCAGAATATATTGTAAGAGGTGGAGATTTTGAATTAATAGAGGGAAATTGGGAGCACCCAAGAACTATAGTAATTAAATTTCCTAGTTATGAGAAAGCTCAAGAGTGGTATAAATCTGAAGAATACAAACCAATAAAAAAAATCCGTCTAGATAACGCTTTATCAAATGGAATAATAATTAAAGGAGAATAAATGGCAAAATTTTATTTAATAGGTAAAATAAGTGGAGAGTTAATGAAGAGAATGCAGAATGAACCAACTGCAGATAGATTCGCTTCTACAAAAAAGGCAACAGAGGCCGCTGGTTTAAAACTTATTTCTTACGAGTGGGTAAGAGGTAGATTTGATGTAATTTCTTGCGTGGAAGGAGAATATGAACAAGCTGTTGCCTTAAAAATAGCTTTTAAAAATTCTGGCCTCATGGAAGATTTAATGGTTCATGAGGTAATTGATTATAACAAAGCATTTACGAATGCAGCTAATGCAGCTAATAGTGTTGTTAAACCAGGAAAATAAAAAATAAAGGAGAATAAAAATGTCAATTTTAGCTAAATACAATAAAGCCATGGAGGATAAAGATGAGGCAGCATTAAGAGATATAATTCACGATGATTATACTTTTACTATGCATAAATCAGGAACTGTTTTAAAAAAAGACGATGTAATAAAATGGGTAATGAGTGGAGATATCAATAGAGACAAAGTTAGAGTTATTTATGAAAATGATGAAATTGGTGTTGAACACGCATTTGTAACATTTAATGATGGAAATAAAGAAGCAGTGATGGCTGTTTTTAAATTTAAAGATGGCAAAGTGTTTGCACTTGAGACTGGTGCAACTCCAATGAACAAATAAAATATTTAAAGTTAGAATTTAAATTTTGTTTTCAAAAAAATACTCAAACCTATTATTTATAGTTTTAATGGGATGTGGGATGAGTTTCATGATGACTCTCCTAATAACCTATATTAACACTGGCTTTGACAAAGATTATTTTAATAGATTTATAACTGCATGGTCTGTGAGTTTTCCAGTTGCAATGATAGCAACCTCAATTGTTGCTCCTTTAGTAAAAAAAATTGTAGATAAAATCACAAAATAATAGGTTAATATATGTAATGAAAAAAGTTGATTTTTATTTTTCAATTGGAAGTACTTATACCTATCTAACAGTTACTAGAATATTAGATGTTGAAAAAAAATTTAATGTTAATTTTAATTGGGTTCCATTTAGTGTGAGAGCAATAATGAAGGAAATGAACAACATACCTTTTCCAAAAGATAAGCAAAATAAAGTTGACTATATGTGGAGAGATATAGAGAGAAGAGCTAAAAGTTATGGTTTTTTTGCAAAAACTCCTGTGCCTTACCCATTAAGTGAATTTGATCTAGCAAATAAAATTGCAATATTAGGATTAAAGGAAGGCTGGGGAGTAGATTATGTAAGATTAACTTACAAGAGATGGTTCCAAGATGGAAAAGAACCAGCTACAGAGCCAAATATTTCTGAGATATGTAATGAGCTTAGTTTAGATAAAGAAAAAATTTTAAATAATGCAAATTCTCAAGAGATAGAAAAACAATATTTAGGAAATACTGAAAGTGCAAGATCACATAAAATATTTGGAAGTCCTTCATTTGTTGCAGGTAACGAAATATTTTGGGGAGATGATAGAATGGAAGATGCAATAAATTGGACAAAAAATAATGAGTAATTTAAATGCATATGTATATTTAATTGTTGCTGTAATTTTAGGAACAGCGTCTAATGCTTTTGCAAAAAACGCTCAAGGTTTTACTCTATTAATTCCAAGTATTTTAACTGCAATTACAATTGTTGGCTGTATGTTTACACTTTCACTTGTAATGAAATCAATTTCTGTTGGAGTTACTTACGCGTCATTTGCAGGATTGTGTATTATAGCCACAAGTGTAGTAGGAGTTTTAAAATTTAATCAAATTCCTAATTTTACAACCATCCTTGGTTTATTTTTAATAATTACAGGTGTTTTAATTGTAAATCTATTAGGTAACACAAAATAGTTACCATGAAGAGTTGGGTTGATCTAAAAACTCAATTTCTTCTGCTGTTGATCTTCTTCCTAACATTTTATTTCTGTGAGGATATCTATGAAATCTTTTAATTACTGCTGTATGATCTTTCCAAAATTTTTTTATTTCTAAAAAATTTGGATGATTTGATAGATAATTTGTTAATAACTTATATGCTCTATCGTGATCAATAATTTCTTCACTATGAATATATGGAAGTAACATAAAAAATCTTTGATATTCATCCATTTGATCAAGATATCCATTATAAACAGCATCATTTACAATTAATCTTGCTTTAAAATCGTATTCAAAAGACTTTTTATCATTTCTATAAAGGTTTCTGGAAAACTGATCTAATAAAATAATTAATGCTAAACAAGTTAACGGGTCATCTTGCCAATAATCATATTCATTTGAAGTAGCTTTATTGTGGTCTTCTCCAAATTTTTCTCTAATTAACTGATCAAATTTTTCGTCTTTTTTAAACCTTTTTTCAACTATTAGGTCATCAAACCAGAAGTCTAGGATTGCTTGAGCTCTATCATTCATAAATTTCGTCTACTTTAACTTGGTATGACTCAACCAATTTATTTGTTTCATTTGCCATACCAACTACCGCGTTAAGTTCAGCAATCATATCTTTTGATGCTCCTTTCTTTATTGCAGCAGAACTATGAGATTTTATGCAATACTCACAGCTATTTGTAATTGAAACAGCAATATAAATTAATTCTTTTGTCATCTCATCTAGAGCACCTTTTTTCATTACTTGCTGCAATGAATTCCAAGTTCTCTCTAAAGTTTCTGGCTCATTAGCTAACATTTTCCAAAAATTGTTTACAAATTTTATGTTTCTTTTTTGTTTAATGTCCTCAAATATTTCTTTTACTTTTCCTTTGGCTTCACTTTCCTCTATCATGTTAAATATTGCCATATTACCTCCTTGATTATGCTTAAAAAACTAACTCAATAAAATGTTAAAAAAAAGGAAATTCTCAGATTAATTTCTTAAAATTGTTATAAAGAATTGTTGAATATTTATTCATTGAGGACATATTCATTTTAGCATCAATATCAAATTTCTCAAGTGCACCTTTTCCTAACTGACTTTCAAGAGCAGATTTATATTCGGGCACACACCCCCAATCACTTACTGTAGTATCTTTGATTTCAATATGAAATTGAATTCCATATGCGTGTTCATGAAATTTAAAAATTTGATATTTTGTTTCAGGTGACGAAGCTATTAGAGTAACAGATTGTATATGTTCTAAATCTTGAACTTCATAAGAATGCCACTGTAGTGATTTGATTTTATCAGGGAAATTACTAAATAACTGATCTTTTTTTTTATTTTCTAAAAAACCAATATCCAACATTCCAATTTCAGGTTTTGATGATTTTACAACTTTCCCTCCAATGACTTCACCAAGAAGTTGGCAGCCTAAACAAAAACCTAAATAAGGTTTTTTTAAATCAATAACAAATTCTTTAATTTTTTTTTTTTCTTCAATAAGCCAAGAATATTCATCTTCCATCCATGTGTCCATAGGTCCACCCATACAAAACATTGCATCAAATTTATTTAAATCATTTGGAATTTTTTCACCTTCATCTAATTCTATTGTAGTTAAATTTATTCCATCACTTATCATTAGATCTTTAATATATCCTGGGTCTTCTATTTTAATATGTTGAAGTACAATTATGTTTTTCATGTAGCTGGCTTAAGCAATTTTAATATTTTTTTATGATTTAATTTATTGCTCGATGCTAAAATATTTCCAGCAAGTTTGCCATTTTCATTTTTCCATGTAGTAAGTGTTCCACCAGCAGCACTAATTATAGGTATGATTGCATGTACATCCCATATTTTGTTCGCACATTGAACTACTATATCCAGTCTTCCCTCTGCTAACTGAGCGTAAGTTAAAGCATCAAAACAAGGAAAATTTACTATCTTTATAAATTTTTGAATTTTTTTTTGTTTACTAAATGATAAATAACCGTGAAATGCAGCTGCAATCTTTGCATTTTTAATAGATACTTTTGAATTAACATTTAATTTAGTTTTTTTTCCATTTTCAAATAAATATGAATTTTTTTCGTCTTTATTTAAATAATATTTTTTAAGTTTAGGAAAATTTGCAAGGCCTATCATAGGATTTCCTTTATAATTTAAAGATATTAAATTACTCCAAGTTGGATTACCGGTTATAAAAGATCTCGTTCCATCAATTGGATCGATTACCCAAGAGAAATCACTTTTAGTTTTTTTTAATCCATATTCTTCGCCAATAATTTGATGATCAGGAAACCTCTCTAATATTTTTTTTCTAATGAATCGTTCGAAAGCTTTGTCTGAAGTTGTTACCGGATCATAGCCTTTTCCTTTTAATTTATTGCTAATTTTAAAAGGCTTATCGAGTTTTGAATAATAAAATCTTGTCAGTTGTTTTGCTAAAATATTAAGAAAATTGAAGTAAATTTTATAATTAAACTTTTTGCTCATCACTTCACGTATTAATAAAATATTTAAATCAATACAAACGAATTTATCTTGAAAAAAAAGGGTTTTTAGAGGAAAGTTTAAACAGTTATGAAATTTGAAGTTAGTTCAAACAAAATATTCTCATTAAATGGATCAAATAAAGAGGAAATTCACCCTTTTTGGTTAAGAGAGCGTGTCAGTGAGAAAGAGTATCTTGATGAAGGTACCCAACAACGCCTGTTTGACCCATCTACTATGAGAAACTCAGTTGAAATTATAAACGCAGAAATAAATGGTGATTTTTTAAATATACAATTTAACGATGGCGTTAATTCAAAATTTGAAATTAAAAAATTATCAGATGAACTTAGTTTAAACTCAAACGAAATAATAGATATCAAAAAAGTACAATGGAAATCTGATTTCAAAGATATTAAAAATTTCAAATTTAATAATAAATTTGCAGATAGCGAAGATATGTTAAATTTACTTATAAATTTTTATAAATTTGGCTTTGTTATAATTCAAGATGTGCCAACAAATGATAATTTTCTGGTCGAATTTGGAAATATGATTGGCAGTGTCAAAAGAACTAACTTTGGTGAATATTTTAATGTAAAATCAAAACCAAATCCAAATGATTTAGCATATACAGCGCTAAACTTATCTCCTCATACTGATAACCCTTATAGAAATCCTTTCCCTCCATGTATACAAATCCTGCATTGTATTGAAAACAAAGTTAATGGAGGTTACTCAACTTTAGTTGATGGATATACTGTTACAGAAGACTTGAAAAAATTAAATCAAGAATATTATAATATTTTAACAAGTACTAAAGTTAGATTTAAATTTTCAGATAAATATACAATTTTAGAAAGTTGGGCTGAATTAATTCATTTAGATGAAAATGGTAATTTTCAAAATGTTAGATTTAGCCCAAGATTAGATTATGTGCCTCAAATGAAAAAAGAAAAACTCGAAATTTATTATAATGCAAGAAAATGTTTGTCAGACTTATATAATTCTGATGAGTACAGGATTGAATTTAGATTAATGCCTGGAGATTTAATGATGATGGATAATCATAGATTGCTTCATGGTAGAACATCTTTTGATCCAAATGAGGGTAATAGATTTTTACAAGGGTGTTATTTAGACTTTGATAGCACAGAAGGTAAATTGCTACATTTAAGAAGGAAATTTAATCTTTAAACAATTCTTCTATTTTGTTTTCAGCCTGCTTGATGGATTTTTCATAATCTAATGCCATTTGATCAGCAGCGATGATTTTAATATTTTTAATACCAAAAAAATTCAACATATGAATTAACCAAGGTGTTAAAAAATCCTCATCACCTTGTATTTTAGTTCCACCGGAGGTGATTACTAGATATACTTGTTTATCTTTAAGTAAACCAATTCTATCACCGTCTTCAGAATATTTAAAAGTAAGTTTAACTCTTGCTGCAAGATCAGCCCAGGCTTTTAACGTTGCAGGAGGACCAAAATTATATATTGGTACAGATATGATAATTATATCACTCTCTTTTAATTCAATAACTAATTTATCAGAAAGTTCGAACATTTTTTTATGATCTTCTGTTTGTTGTTCAACTGGAATTTTCATACCCGACTCTGTTAAGCCTGAAATAAAGAGCATCTCATCATCTAAATCTCTATAGATTAATTGATCATCTTTTTTTTTAATTTTTTTAAGTAATTTTTGAGCTAACTTTCTTGAAGTTGATCCCTCTTTTCTAGCGCTACAATCAATCTGATAAATTTTTCTCATTAATTATCCAAAATTTCCAAGCACAGGGATATACTCTAAAAGATAAAAACCTAGTGCCTGTAATTGGTTGGTTATCATCAATATTCCTGTAATAAGCAAAAGTCCACCACCAATTTTGGAAATCAGTTGCATCTTATTTTTTAAGTTTTTTGAAAAAATCATAAATCTTTGAATAAGATATCCAGATAAAATAAAAGGAATTGCTAAACCAAGTGAATAAAAAAATAATAATAATACTCCTTTGTTGATACTGTCTTCAACTGCAGCTAAAGCCAAGATAGATCCAAGTATTGGACCTATACATGGTGTCCATCCAAAACCAAAAGCCATACCAATTAAAATAGATCCAAAATTACTTGGTGTGATATTTGAATGCACTCTTTTTTCATAATTTAAAAATTTAATATTAATTAAACCAATTATCTGAAGAGAGAAAACTATAATAAATATTCCTGCAATAATTCTTAATTCATAAGAGTAGTCTAAAACTAATGATCCGAGAAATGTAGCAGTTGCTCCAAAACTGATAAATACAATTGAGAAACCTAATGAAAATAGAATTATTGGAAAAATGTTTGTTTTCTTACTTTCCAAAAGTTCATTTAAGGAGCTTCCAGATATATAGGATACATAACCTGGTATCAAAGGTAATACACATGGCGACAAAAAACTAATTAAACCTGCGCTTAATGCAATAAAAAGTTCTAACATTATCCAGTATTTTTCATTGCTGCAGAAATACCAGCTATCGATGTTAACAATGCATCATTTAAATTCTTTTTATTCTCTTTACCTTTGGTTGTTTTCAGCTTTGATATAACAATTGGTTGAATAACATTGAGCACTTCTGTGTAAATATTTCTTGCAACAATAATATTCCTAAATTGCTTTCTGGCATTTATAATTTCTATAGGAGTTATTTTTTTATTTAGTTTTTTTATTGTTTCAAATTGGTATCTTAATTTTTTACCAATCCTTATAAGTTTATGATCTGCTAAATATTTTTCATAAATTTTTGATATTTCTGGATCAACTTTTGAAATGACCATATCTAGGATATCTAACATTGAATTAAAAAATGGCCAATTTTTTTCCATATCTAAAAGAGTACTTTTAAATTTTTTAATTGAAGAATATCTTAATGCCTCTGCGCTACCTAACCACGCTGGCAACATAAGTCTAATTTGAGTCCACGCAAATACCCAAGGTATTGCTCTTAAGCTTTTTATGTTGTCTACATTTTTTCTCTTAGACGGTCTTGATCCTATTAAGAGTTTACCTAAAGATACATGTGGTGTTACTGTTTTAAAATACCTAATAAAATCAGAATTTTGATTAATATTTTTTCTATATGAACTTTTTGAAATATCTGACATTTTTTCAATTAACTCTCTCCAATTCTTTTTTGGTGCAGGTGGAGGATTGAGAGTTGCCTCTGTAACAGCCCCTATATAACTACATAAATTATATTTAGCTAGTGGCTCATAACCATATTTTTGCTGTATAACTTCTCCCTGATCTGTAATTCTTATTTTGCCATTTACCGAAGATGGTGGTTGAGACCTAAGTGTGGCTTGTATTGGACCGCCTCCTCTACCAGCTGAGCCACCTCTACCATGAAAAAAAGTTACATCAATTTTATATTTTTTTGCAAGTTTAACTATTTCTTCTTGTGCTTTATATTGATGCCAACTTGCGCATATTTTACCAGCGTCCTTACTAGAGTCCGAGTAACCAATCATCACTTCTTGTTTGTTATTTATTAATTTTCTGTACCATTTTTCTTGAAAAAGTGAATTCATGATGGCTTTTGAGTTTATTAGATCGTCCAATGTTTCAAATAATGGAACAACTCTTAATTTATTTTTGATTTGGGCTTCTTTTTGTAAAAATGAGACAGTTACGATGTCAGAAATAGACGAGGTCATTGAAATGACATATGCTCCTAGGCATTCATCTGGTTGTTTAGAGATTGTTTTGAAAGTTGACCAAACTTCTTTATTTTCTTTATTTTTAAATTCAAAATTAGTTAATAAGTTTTTCTTTTTTTTAATTTGATTTGCTAAAAAATTAATTTTTTTCCTTTCGCTCCATTTATAATAGTTTTGTTGATATTTTCTTTTTATATATTCCGCAATCAATTGGGAGTGTCTAGATGATTCTTGTCTTATATCCAATCTTGCAAGATTTATTCCAAAACATTTAGCTCTTCTCATTAAATCTAATAATTCACCGCTTGCTAAATTTTCATTTTGATTTTCTTCCAAAGATTTTCTAACAACCCTTAAAGGTCTTAAAATTTCTTCTCGTGAATTTAGCAATATTTTTTCGTTCAATGGTTTATTATAAATTAAATGTTGTTCTATAGATCTGTGAGTAACTCTCATTTTGTCTCTGAGTGGGCGTAAATAAACTCTATAGGGTTCAAACGTTTCGCCTGTTTTTTTTTTAATTTCTTTTGAGCATTTTCCCATTGAATAAGATCTAATTAATTTTGTTAAAGATTTTTCATATAATTTTGCTGCCTCCCATCGAGATAATAAAATTACTTCTTTAGTCACTTCTGCAGTTACATTTGGGTTACCATCTCTATCTCCACCCATCCAAGATCCAAATTCAATTGGATTAAAATTTTTAGGAAGACCCTTACCCATATTTTTAACAAAAATGCTGTTTAATCTCCTGTATACCTTCGGTATGGTTTCCCACAAACTATCTTCGATTATAGCAAGTCCCCATCTCGCTTCATCAAATGGAGAAGGCTTTGTTCTCTTCAAGTCATCTGTGTTCCATATAATTGTAATTTCATCATATAATTTTCTATCTATAATTTTTTGTTTTGATGGGAAACTTTTGATCAATTCTCTTTGCTCTAAAAGCTCTGTAATATTGTGATATTTTTGTATGAGTGTTCGTCTTTTTACCTCTGTAGGATGTGCTGTTAATACAATACCAATGTTTAAATTTTTTGCAGTATTGTAGATTTTATTAGATGAAATTTTTCTATCCTTAAAAAGTTCCTCAAAAATTTCCTCTATAAAAATATTTTTGTTTACTTTAGCTTTATTATTCTCAAATTCATCTAAAGTTCTTGAAGCATCAATAGACTCCGCAAGATTTATAAAATTCATAAAATGAGAAAATGCTCTTGTAAGTTTATAAGTATTACTTGGACTAATTTGACTTAATTTTTTAGAAATTTTTTTATATGAGTCTTTTTGTTTAATATTGGCTCTATTTGCTTTTGAAAGTTTTCTAATTTTTTCAACAAGATTATAAAATGTTTGACCCTCTTGTTTTTTAATCACATTTCCAAGTATATTGCCAAGTAACCTTACATCTTCTCTAAGTGATTTAGTTGGAATTCTCTCATAATATAAATCTCTTTTAATCATAAATATTTATTGTTTTGAGTTATATTAATACAACTTTGGAGTTTTGTTCTCCTAAATTATCTATTGATAACCTAAGTTTGTCGTTAGGTTTTAAAAATTTTTGTGGCTTCATTCCCATACCTACTCCTGGAGGGGTTCCAGTGGTTATTATATCACCTGGGTGCAAAGACATAAATTTACTTAAATAAGAAACAATTACATCCACATTAAAAATCATAGTATTGGTGTTACCAGTCTGCATTCTGACACCATTTAAGTCTAATGACATGTTTAAATTATTAGCGTCCGAAATTTCATCTTTAGTTACTAAATATGGACCAATTGGACCGAAAGTGTCATGTGATTTACCTTTAACCCATTGACCTTTTTTTTCAATTTGCCATTCTCTTTCACTCACATCATTTACCAAACAATATCCTAAAATATGATCTTTGGACTGTTTTTCAGATATATGTTTAGCATGTTTTCCAATAACAACTCCTAATTCAACTTCCCAATCAAGTTTCTTTGAATCTTTAGTAATTTCTATATCGTCGTTTGGACCGTTTATACAACTTGTTGCCTTCATAAATACTATAGGTTCAGATGGAGGTTTTGATCCTGTTTCAGCAGCATGATCAGAAAAATTAAGTCCTATGGCAATAAATTTTCCTGGGTTTGTAATACAAGAACCAATTCTCTCGCTTGAAGAAAGTTCCGGTAATGAAGATAAGTCTATACTTTGTAATTTTGAAATTGTCTCAAAATTTAAATAATCAGGATTGAAATCTTTAATACATGAACTAATGTCTATTATTTTACCATCTTTGCTTAAGATGGCTGGTTTTTCATAATTTTTTTCTCCAATTCTTAAAAGTTTCATTTTCCTCGTAAATATTTATAAGTAATTTTTTATTTCTTTATACAAGTAGCTGTGATCTAAATTATCATAGCCTTTTTTCGATAATTGTTTATACAAATTTCTAATAATCATTGAGAGAGGAAGGTTTATCTTATTCATTTTAGCTGTATTTAAAATATTCTCCATGTCCTTTAATTGCGATGCAACTTTACCTCTGGCTTTAAAATCTTCTTTTATCATTCGTAATCCATGAGTTTGTAATATTTTACTATCAGCCCATCCTCCTTTTAAAGCCTTTAAAACATTAATCGGTCTAAGACCTAATTTTTTAGACAATATTATTGCTTCTGATACTGCGCCAATAGTAATTCCTACAATAATTTGATTTGCGAGTTTTGCTGCCTGACCAGAGGATGGTTTTCCTACATAATTTGGAATTCCTAAGATTTTAAGAACTTTTAAATTTTTTTCATATATTTTTTTTTCTCCTCCAACCATAATAGCAAGGCTAGCACTTTCAGCTCCTTTTGTTCCTCCAGATACTGGAGCATCTAAAAAGTAAACTCCCCTTTTTTTTAATTTTTTATAATTATCTAATGCAGTACTTGGTTTAGTTGAACTCATATCTATTACTGTTGTTTTTTTACAAACATTATTTAAGAATATTTTGCTTCTAATTATATCGTTTACAGCTTTGTCATCTGTAAGCATTGTAATTATGATCTCCTTATCTTTTGCTAATTCTTCAATTTTATAAGATAAATAAGCACCATATTTTTTAAGTTTTTTAGCTTTGCTTATAGTTCTATTGAATATACTTATTTGGTGTTTTGATTTTAATAAATTTTTAATCATGGGGGTTCCCATTAAACCTGTGCCTATAAAACCTATTTTCATTTAATGATGCTTATTACTTATTATTATTAATTTATTTAATTTAGTGTTCATTTTTATTTACCCACAAATCAAAATAAAACATATTATGTTGAAATAGAAATAAAATATTAGTTATTGGGTTTTATTAATGCTAAATGTAAGTAAAGTTATTTAAAATAATAAATTTAAATTATGTATGAAAAGTTTGGACAATTTATAGATGGTAAATGGCAAAAGTCTCAAAATAGTGAGACCTACGAAGTAATAAATCCTGCAACAGAGGAAATTTTAGGTCATGCATCTAAAGCCTGTCGTGAAGATGTTGAAAAGGCACTACTTTCATCTGAGAGTGGATTTAAAAAATGGAAAAGCACCACACCTTGGGAAAGATCTAAAGTTTTAAGGAGAATAGCTGATAAGATAAGAGAGAAAAAAGATATTTTAGCCAAATGGATGACTTTAGAGGTTGGAAAACCATTAGCGGAGGGAGTTGGTGAAGCAGGTGGTGCAGCAGATATTTTTGAATGGAACTCTGAAGAAACTAAAAGAATTTATGGACAAACTGTTGAAAGTAGATTTTCAGATACTAGAGTTCATGTATATTACCAACCTGTTGGGGTTGTTGCTGCACTAGTTCCATGGAACTTTCCTTTAATATTAGCATCTAGAAAAATTTCTACTGCCTTAGCTGCAGGATGCTCGGTAATTTGTAAGCCAGATGTGATAACACCTGGAACAGTTATGGAATTAGTTGACATCTGCAAAGAATGTGGTGTTCCTGATGGTGTTGTTAATTTATTATCTGGTGATCCACCCTCAATTTCTGAACAATTGCTTGAATCAGATATAATAAAAAAAGTTTCAATTACAGGATCAACCAGAGTTGGAAAATTAATACTTAAGAAAGCAGCTGATAAAGTTCAAAGAGTAACAATGGAATTAAGTGGTCACTCTCCTTTTATTGTATTTGAAGATTGTAATATTGAAAAAGTTGCTGATATGGCCATTGCCGCAAAATTTAGAAATAATGGACAAGTATGTATTTCCCCCAATAGGTTTTACATTCAAGAAAGTAAGAAAGATGAATTTGTTAACAAATTTATTGAAAAAACTAAAAAATTAAAAATAGGAAATGGTATGGACCAAGGTGTTCAATTGGGTCCTATAACAACTTTAAAAAGATTAGGTGAAATTGAAGAGCTTGTAGAAACAACAAAAAAAGAAGGTGCTAAAGTTTTGATAGGTGGAAAACGACCACCAGGCTTCAACAAAGGGTATTTTTACGAGC
>CACMRY010000002.1 GCA_902616205.1 uncultured Pelagibacteraceae bacterium | reverse complement strand
ATGGAAAAATTTCACTACTTATTAATGAGGGACAAATTAAAACTGAAAACTCGTTTTTCGAGATAGATAAAATAGGTATAATCAAATCTTCATTTAATTATCTGATTAAAGAAGGCGAGCTTTTTTTTGAGACTAAAAATGTTCTTAAAATTAATAACCACAAGGAATTAGCTCGAAAATTTCAACTTAATTTCAAAAAAGTTAAGAATATTGATAAAGTATACTTTGACTTTATTAGAAATATAGACACAGGGGACATGTTTTTGTCAAATATATTTTTCAATAATCAAAACTCACAAAATCTATTAGAGGAAATAATCAAAACTAATAATATGTTAGTTCTTAAATCTACTTTGAGAGATATTTTAAACTAACTTGGTTTAGTCATTAAAAAAGGATTTACAATATGTTCATATTCCTTTTCATTAATGAGTCCTGTTTTTAATGTCTCGTATTTAAGTTTTGTTCTGTTCTTTAAAGCTGTTTTTGCAATCTTAGCAGCATTATCGTAACCGATCTTTGGAGCGAGTGCGGTTACAAGCATTAAAGAGTTTTCTAAATGTTCCTTAATCTTTAATTTATCTGCTTTAATTCCATTTACACAAAACAAGCTAAAGTTTTTTACGCTGTCTGCAATAAGATCTATAGACTGAAGAATATTATGAGCAATCAAAGGTTTAAAAACATTTAATTCAAAATGTCCATGAGATCCGGCAACAGTAATTCCCGTATGGTTTCCAATAACTTTAGCACATACCATTGTTACAGCTTCGCATTGGGTGGGATTTACTTTACCAGGCATAATTGATGAGCCAGGCTCATTTTCTGGCAAAATTAATTCACCATAACCTGCTCTTGGTCCCGAACCTAAAAATCTTATATCATTGGAAATCTTCATCAAAGCAACAGCACAGGTATTTAAAGCTCCAGAAAAATTAACAATTGCATCATGTGCAGCAAGTTCAGAAAATTTATTAGGTGCAGTTTTAAATTTGATCTTACAATATTTTCTTATCTCTTTAACTATTTTTTTGTCGAAGTTTTTTTTTGTATTTATTCCTGTTCCTACCGCGGTGCCACCTTGTGCTAAAAAAAGAATATCATTCAGACAATATTTTATTCTATCCAAACTCTTTTTGACCTGTTCATGGTATCCTGAAAATTCTTGACCCAGAGTAAGTGGCGTTGCATCTTGAAGGTGTGTTCTTCCAATTTTAACAATTTTCTTAAATTCAATAGATTTTTTCCTTAAAGAATTTTCTAAAATTTTTAAGTTTGGAATTAACTTTCTAATTGTTTCTTTTGCTATTGAAATGTGCATAGCAGTAGGAAAAACATCATTTGTAGATTGTGATTTATTTACATGATCATTAGGGTGAACAGGTTTTTTTGATCCTTTTTTACCTTTGAGAATTTGAATTGCTCTATTAGCAATAACTTCATTTACATTCATATTTGTTTGAGTACCAGATCCTGTTTGCCAGACTTTTAAAGGAAAATTTTTATCCAACTTTCCAGCAATAACCTCATTTGAGGCTTTAATTATTGCATTAGCTACTTTGCTTGAAATCAATTTATCCTTTTTATGAACTATTGCAGCAGATCTTTTAATTATTGCTATTGATTTAATTATAGAAAAATCAACCAGTATTTTTCCAATATTAAAGAACTTATTAGATCTTTGGGTAGATGCTCCCCAATACTTATCATCAGGCACATTTATATATCCAATGCTATCGAATTCTTTTCTTGTTTTCATTTAATTGAATAAAGTTTCAAATTATTTATATACTAGATTTTGATAATCTTACAGGAGTAAAATGACTAACTTTCAAAAAGTAAAAACATTCATGCAAACATTTGGCCAGGAAGTAAAATCAAAACCTTCCTTTAGCACAGACAAAATAAATGATTTAAGATATAATTTAATTAAAGAGGAACTAGATGAATTAAAGCAAGCAATGGAAGACAAGGATCTATTAGAAGTTGCTGATGCTCTTACTGATATACTTTATGTAACTTATGGGACAGGTATAGCATTTGGCATCGATTTAGATAAATGCTTTGAGGAAGTTCAAAATTCCAATATGAGCAAATTAGGAGAGGATGGAAAACCAATTTATAATGAAGCTGGAAAAGTAATGAAAGGACCTAATTATTTCAAACCAGATTTATCAAAATTTGTTAAATAATACTTAACCATTGGGGTTTTTTAAATAGCACCTTTGCGTTTTCACAACTAAGCTCCTTGTCAAATTCAAATTCTTTTTCTTTTATTTTAATCAGTGCAAAAGGCTTGCTATTTTTGATTAAAATTTTTCCAATTTCAGTATTATTTACTCTAAGGATCCCATCCTCTATATTCCCTTCTAAAAGTGTAAAAGGAAGTATTCTTTTACTCAATTTGTTTTTATGTTTAATTCTAGCAGTATTTTCCTGTCCAACATAACAACCTTTCTTAAAATCTATTCCTTTTAATTCCTCAAAATTACATTCAATACCAAATAATTTATTTTGTAGTTCTTTTGTGTCTATTTGAGGAATACCTAGAGAATGACTTAAGCTATAATATTCATCAATATTTGATGATTGTAAATTTAATTTTTTTAATGAAAGATATAACTTTTCAAGATTAATAATTAGTCTGGCACCCAATTCAGTATGCCTTGGATCTAAAAATATAGTGTCCTCTCTAAATTTTGTTGTATATCCATTTTGATCTTTGGTATTTTCTAACTCAAGAAATTTATCTTTATGAAGTGCTGCTATAACAAACTCATTGCTGAGATTTAAAATTTCGACTTTAGATCTTAGTTTATATAATGTTAATTGCTTATACAGTTCATCTATAATTTTTTTTTCGCAATCTAAAAAATAACCTGACTTATGATTTACAACTATAAAGTCATGTAAGTACTTTCCTTGAGGACTTAGCAAACCAGCAAAACATGAATTGTTCTCTGATACTGCATTAATATCATTCGTAATAATATTTTGAAGAAATTCTTTTACATCATCTCCGCTTATATAAAGTAAACCTCTATCTTCTAAAATATAAACATTATTTTTTTTCATAATTGATTGATCTAATATATTAATATAATAACTTTTTTCAAAAAATGTTAGATTTAATAATTAAAAATGGGTCCTGTTATATTGATGGAAATCTAACTAAAACAGATATTGGTATAGTTAATAGTAAAATTTCTCAGATTGGAAATCTTGAAAATGAAAAAAGCAAGGACATTTATGATGCAAACAATTTAATTGTTTTACCTGGTTGTTTAGATACCCAAGTGCATTTTAGAGAGCCAGGATCTACAGATACAGAAGATCTTCATTCAGGTAGTAGAGCAGCAATTGTGGGTGGTATTACTGGTGTATTTGAGATGCCAAATACAAACCCACCAACTTCAAATAAAAAAGAATTTCAAAGAAAGCTAGATCTTGCAAAAAATAGAATGTACTGCAACTATGCTTTTTACTTTGGCGCAACAGCTGATAATGCTGATGATTTAGCAAGTTTAAAAACATTAGAAGGATGTTGTGGGATAAAATTATTTGCAGGATCTTCAACTGGAAATTTATTAGTCGCTGAGGAGGAGGATATTGACAAAGTTTTTCAAATTAGCTCTAAAGTTGTTGCAGTGCATTCTGAAGATGAAGCAATATTAAATACAAATAAAAAACTTATTAAAAATGGAGATGTTCATACACATCCAGTATGGAGAAGTGTTGAGTGTGCATTATCTTCTACAAGAAGAATAGTAAGAATTGCTGAAAGATATAATAAAAAAGCACATATTCTTCATGTAACAACTAAAGATGAAATAGATTTTTTATCTCAACACAAAGGAAATATTACATTTGAAATTACGCCTCAACATTTAACATTATATGCTCCAGACTGTTATGAAAAACTCGGAACCTATGCTCAAATGAATCCCCCTTTAAGAGATAAATCACATTACGACAGATTATGGTATGGCGTTAGAAATAATTTTAATGATACGATTGGATCCGACCATGCGCCACATCTAAAGACAAACAAAGATAAAGAATATCCAAACTCACCATCAGGAATGCCAGGTGTGCAAACTTTGTTACCTGTAATGCTAAATCATGTGAATAGTGGAAAATTGTCCTTAAATCAACTCATGAGTCTTTTGTGCGAAAATCCTGTTAAAATTTTTGGAATTCAAAATAAAGGTTTTATTAGAAAAGATTACGATGCAGATTTTACTATTGTTGATATGAACAAAATAATTGAAATACAAAATGAAAAAGTTGAGAGTAAATGTGGTTGGTCACCATTTCATGGATACAAATTTAAAGGTACACCTGTTGCAACAATTATAAATGGTAAAATTAAAATGAAAGATGGTAATATAATTGGTGATCCCGAGGGAGTTCCTTTAAAATTTGAATAAAAGTGAAACGATTAAGTGAAATAATCTTTCTTTTACTTTTAATACTATTTTCTATAGCTGGAGTAAGCGATAAACAAAGAACAATAATTGATAATCAAATTTTTTTAATAAAAGAGGGAATGATCTCAAAAGATCAAGTTTTCAAAAAAGCAAAAAAGTTTGATGATACTGGAGTTTTTGGAATCGGATCAGATGAAATGACTAAAGACGAATTTGAAGATTATTTAAAATCAAAAATATTTACAATTCACGATTAAATTAATAATATTTTGCATACAACAATTAATATTTAAAAGTTTTAAATAAATCTCAATTCACAAGCAACATTTTTCAAATAATGTTTAAAACGAAATTGTTTTATTGGAGTATATATTTACAAGTGTAACTCCTATAACGATTAGAAACATGCCAAATATAGCCTGCCAACTTAATGTTTGTTTAAAAAAAACATATCCTAAAACTGCAATTGTGAAAATTCCTAAACCACTCCATGTCCCATAAACTATAGCAATTGGCAATTTATCAACTACAAAAGTGAGCAAATAAAAAGCTGATAAGTAAAAAATTGCTAAAAAGACTGTTGGAGTAATCTTAGTAAAGTTTTGAGTAACAGGTAGCAACATTGTTCCACAGACTTCGCAAATAATAGCTCCTACCAAAAAAAGATATGTTTTGATCACTAATTTAAAATTTTATTTTCTATTAAACTTTCTTTAATTTCATCAAGAATAGCAGGATCATCAATAGTTGCTGGCATTTTATAATCTTCTTTATCAGCAATTTTTCTCATGGTGCCTCTTAAAACCTTTCCGGACCTTGTTTTTGGCAATCTTTTTACAACTATAGCAATTTTGAATGCAGCAACTGGACCAACCTTATCTCTTACTAATTGAATACATTCTTTTGAAATAGTCTCATTATCTTTTGTAACTCCAGCTTTCAAAGCAATTAATCCTACTGGTAATTGGCCTTTTAGTTGATCTTTAATTCCTATCACTGCACATTCAGCAACAGATTGGTGTTCAGATAATACTTCTTCTATTGCGCCAGTTGATAGTCTATGTCCAGCAACATTAATTATGTCATCAGTCCTTGACATAATCCAAATATATCCATCTTCATCAATGTGACCAGCATCATAAGTTTGATAGTAACCTTTATAATTAGTCATATAATTTTCCTCATATCTTTTGTCTGCATTCCATAAAGTTGGAAAAGTCCCTGGAGGAAGTGGAAGTTTAACTACAATGTCTCCCATTTCATTTGGTTTTGCAATGGTCTGATCAGGTTTTATAATTTTTACATCATACCCAGGCACTGCCTTACAAGCTGAGCCATATTTAGTTTTTTGCATTTCAATTCCAGTACAATTTGAACTAATTGCCCAACTAGTTTCAGTTTGCCACCAATGATCAATTACTGGAACATTTAATAAATTCTCCGCCCATTTAATTGTATCTGGATCTGCTCTTTCTCCTGCTAGGAAAAGCGACTCAAAAGAGCTTAAATCATATTTCGAAAAAAATTTTCCATCTGGATCTTCTTTTTTAATCGCTCTAAATGCTGTTGGAGCAGTAAATAAAGATTTAATTTTGTGCTCAGATATTACTCTCCAAAAAACACCTGCATCAGGAGTGCCAACGGGTTTACCTTCAAACAATACAGTGGTACATCCTTTGAAAAGCGGAGCATACACAATATATGAGTGACCAACAATCCAACCAATATCACTTGCTGACCACCAAACATCATCTTCATTGATGTTATAAATATTTTTCATTGTCCATTTTAGAGCAACGATGTGCCCACCAATATCTCTGACTATTCCCTTAGGGACACCAGTTGTGCCAGATGTATATAAAATGTAAGCATACTCATTCGCGCCCATTTCAACGCAATCTTTATCTTTTGCATTTGATAACGCCTCATCCCAACTAATCTCTAAAGGAGCGTTAAGTTTTACTTCATGATCTTTTCTTTGAAATAAAATTAGCTTTTTAATTTTATGTTTTGCTAATTTTAAAGCTTCATCAACTAATGGTCTGTACTCTACAGTTCTTCCAGGTTCAAAACCACACGATGCAGTAATTAATAAATTTGCCTGACTATCATCAATCCTACTAGCAAGCTCGTTTGAGGCAAATCCACCAAAAACAACTGAATGAATAGCACCAATTCTTCCACAAGCCAGCATCGCAATTACAGCCTCTGGTATCATTGGCATGTAAATTATAACTCTGTCTCCTTTTTTAACTCCTTGATTATCAAGAGCGCCCGCAAATTTTGATACTTTGTCTTTTAGTTGGTTATAAGTGAATTTTGCATTGTTGCCAGTTATTGGGCTATCGTAAATTAATGCTGTCTTGTCTCCTTTTCCATTATCAATATGAAGATCAAGTGCGTTGTAGCAGGTGTTTGTTGTTCCATCCTCAAACCATTTATAGAAAGGAGGCTTAGATTTGTTTAAAATTTTAGTAGGTTTTTTGAACCAAAACACATCTTTTGCAACTTCACCCCAAAATTCCTCAGGATTTTCTATAGATTGATTGTAAATTGCACTTAAATCTTTTTTCACTTTGATTTGTTTAGATTTGTCATTTTGTTGGTATTTTACGATTACGGTTGTATTTAATTTTAAAAAGTTAGTAAAATCAACACTTTTTAGAGGTCAAAAAGTCTTCTATTAACTCCCTATATTTGCTATGTAGCCCTAACTTTGGAAAGACTTTCGAGTCGGACCGTAGTTTAAATTTAAACTAAAAAAAAACTAACTGAGAGGGAGTTTTTTATGAAAAAACTTAAATTGTTTGCTCTTGCAACTGTAGCTTTCTTAGGCTTTTCAGGTGCAGCAAACGCAGAAACAGTCCTTCTAGCATCTGATGACTTCGTTGGGATATCTTTTTGGATAATCGCAATGGGTATGGCAGCTGCAACTGTATTCTTCTTCATGGAAAGAGGAACAGTGCATCCTGGCTGGAAAACATCAGTAACTGTAGCTGGACTAGTAACTGGTGTAGCATTCGTGCATTACATGTACATGAGAGAAGTATGGGTAATGACAGGAGACTCACCAACTGTGTACAGATATATTGACTGGTTAATTACTGTACCATTACAGATGATAGAATTTTACTTAATTCTAGCAGCAGTAAGAAAAATCCCAGGAGCTATCTTCTGGAGATTGCTAATTGGTTCACTAGTTATGTTAATTGGTGGATACATGGGAGAAGCAGGTTACATCAATGCAATGCTTGGTTTCATTATAGGTATGGCTGGATGGATCTACATCTTATATGAAGTATTCTCAGGTGAGGCTGGTAAATTAGCAGCTAAGTCTGGTAATAAGCCATTAGCTACTGCATGGGGCGCTATGAGAATGATCGTAACAGTAGGTTGGGCAATTTACCCACTAGGATACGTTTTTGGATATCTAGTAGGTGGAGTTGATGCTAACTCACTAAACGTGATTTACAACTTAGCTGACTTCATAAACAAAATTGCATTTGGACTAGTAATCTGGTCTGCTGCAGTTTCACAAAGTGGAGCTAGAGCAAAATAATAGCTTAAAGCTTTAAAATACTGGGGCGAGTGTGTTTCACACACTTGCCCTTTTTTTTTACATTATTATATAAACAAAATGACAAAAATTATTTACATAGAGCATAGTGGTCAAAAACACGAAATAGATGTTGCAAACGGTTTAACCGTCATGGAAGGTGCTGTTCAAAATAACGTTCCTGGAATTGATGCTGACTGTGGTGGGGGTATGTCTTGTGCAACTTGTCATGTTTATGTAAAAGAAGATTGGTTTCCAAAATTACCAAATAAAGAAACTGGTGAGGATGATATGTTAGACCAAGCATATGAACCAAAAGCAAATAGTAGATTGAGTTGTCAAATAACAGTTTCTGATGAATTAAATGGCTTAATAGTACATTTACCAGAGAAACAAGTTTAATGATTAAAACTGATGCATTAATAATTGGAGCTGGACCTACAGGTCTTTTTTGTGCGCATCAATTAGGTATAATTGGATTAAAATGTGAGATAGTTGATAACCTAGATAAAATTGGTGGACAATGTATAGAACTTTATCCAGATAAACCAATTTATGATATTCCTGCAATCCCAGAATGTACTGGCGAAGAGCTAACAAATAATTTAATCGAGCAAATAAAACCATTTAATATTAATTTTCACTTAAGCGACAGAGTTCAAGAAATTAAGAAAGAAAAAGAGAATTGGAGAGTTAAAACGTTAAATGGAAAAGAATTTTTAACTCCAAATATTGTAATTGCAGGTGGAGTAGGTTCATTTGAACCAAGAAAATTTCCAACAAAAAGTGCAGATAAATTTGATGGAAAAACTGTTCTCTATTCAATTAAAGATAAAAAAATTTTTAAAGACAAATCGGTTGTAATATTTGGTGGAGGCGACAGTGCTTTGGACTGGGCAATTGAATTATCAAAATCATCAAAAGTTACTTTAATTCATAGAAGAGATGAATTTAGAGGAGCTCAATCAAGTGTTGATAAAGTTAAAGAATTACAAAAAAATAATATATTAGAAATATTTACCAAATACTCCATAAAAGATGTCAATGGAAATGGAAAGCTAGAGTCTGTTGAAATTAAAGATGATGAGGGAAATTCAAAATTGATATCTGCTGATTATGTACTAGGTTTTTTTGGTTTAATAATGCAGCTTGGGCCAATTTTAGATTGGGGTTTAAATATTGATAAAAAAACAATTCCTGTAAACACTGAGACATTTGAAACAAATAAACAAGGAATATTCGCAATAGGAGATATCTGTACGTATCCAGGAAAATTAAAATTAATTCTTTCCGGCTTTCATGAAGGAGCCTTGGCAGCAAGGGGATGTTTTAAATATGCTAGACCAGATGAAAAGTTACGTTTTGAATTCACTACAACTTCTAAAGCAGTTCAAAATAGACTTGGTCTAAAAAATGATTGATCTCTTCTCATCTGATACACCTAACGGAAAAAAGATAAGCATTATGCTTGAGGAAATAGGTTTTAAATATACTGTTAAAAAAATGGATTTATCTAAAGGAGATCAATTCAAAGAAGATTTTAAAAAAATAAGTCCTTTTTCAAAAATACCAGCCATAATTGATCATTCAAACAATAAAGAAAGCGTGTTCGAGTCTGGTGCTATATTAATTTACCTTGCTGAAAAAAGTGGAAAATTTTACGAAAAAGAAAATAAACTTAAAATTGATCAATGGCTTATGGCTCAAATGGGGTCAATCGGTCCTTTTATTGGCCAATATCACTTCTTTTATAAATTTAATAAAGGATTAAGTGATGTTGGTGAGAAGAGATATTTTGAAATGACCAAAAAAATATACGAAGTGTTAGAAAATCATTTATCAAAAAATAATTATCTTGCAGGAGAAAATTATTCTATAGCCGATATTGCAACTTGGCCATGGATAGCAAGACATCAATGGCATGATATAGGTTTAAAAAATTATGATAATCTTTGTGATTGGTATATTCGTATTGGTGAAAGACCAGCGGTAGTTAAAGGTTATAAATTTTTAGATAAAAATTCTGAAATACCTAAGCCTTAATCGTCAGCATAAACTTTTTCATCTTTTTCATGTTTTTCTTGTGCAGCTATACATAAAGTTGCAACGGGTCTTGCCATTAATCTTTTTAAACCAATTGGTTCCCCTGTATCTTCGCAAAAACCGTATGTTCCATCCTGTATTTTTTTAAGAGCTCCATCAATTTTCGTTATAAGTTTGATCTGTCTATTAATTGCTCTCATTTCTACATTCTTCTCTGTATAAGAACTTGCTTGATCAACAATATCTGCTGATGCACTGTTATCATCCATAGATGCTTGTGCAATTGCCTCATTATTTGATCTTTTTAGATCTTTTTTCCATTCATTTAATTTTAATTTAAAATATGCCAAATGCTTAGCACACATATATTTCTCAGTTTCTTTTGGAACATAAGTTTTAGAGATCTTTACCATACTTAGTTTTTTGAATTTTGTGAATATATTCATGAATATTGGGGTGTCAAGGAACGTTTAATTGTATAGATTGTAAAAAAATGCCTTTAAATAAAAAGAATTTAAATAATTTATTCTACATATTTATTGTTTCTCATCTAATAATTTGGACACTCATTCCAACATTTACAAATCATAATCTCCCATTGGATACAATTGAACATTTGGCATGGGGAAGTAATTTAGATTGGGGTTTTGATAAACATCCACCTTTAGTGGCTGTATTTCTTGAATTTTTTTATCAAATGTTTGGTCCACAAGATTGGGCGTATTATTTTTTAAGTCAAATTTTTGTAATTATAAGTTTTTTTGTTATTTATAAATTTTCTATTGAAATATTTGATAATAAAATTTTAAGTTTGGTATCTGTATTCATAATAGAGTCAATTTACTTTTACAATTTCACCACCCCAGAATTTAACGTCAATGTTTGCCAATTACCGTTTTGGTCATTGACTGTTTATTATTCTTGGAAAATATACAAAAATAATAAAATAAATTTTGTTGATTGCCTCTTAGTTGGATTGTTTGCTGGTTTTGGCTTTCTTTCAAAATACCTTTTTATATATCTGTTAATTTCAATAGACCTTTTATTTATTTATTTAATTTTTATAAAAAAACAAAAGAAGTTTGATTTTAAATACCTGATTACTATTGAAGCTTTTATAATTATTCTAATTCCACATTTAATTTGGTTATTTAACAATGACTATGTCACTATAAAATATGGTTTATCAAGGACAGGCGTTGAAGAAGCGAGCATTATAGATCATTTAAAATATCCAATTGTTTTTGTAGTTAAGCAAGTAGGGATTTTAATACCATTTTTTGTCTTATTATGGACTTTAGTAAAAAAAATTAAATTTAAACTCAATTTTAAAGATAAGAAGCTTATATTTTTATTAGCAATTAATTTAATTCCAATTTTTTTAATGATAGTCTCATCTTTAATCTTAGGATCCAAAATAAGAACAATGTGGATGACGCCTTTTTATTTATTTTGGGGTGTTTTGTTTATTTATATTTTTCAATATCAAATAAATTTTAAAAAAATAAATATTTTTTTGATATCATTTTTATTTCTTTTCTTTTTATCTCCAGCTTTATATGGATATGTTTCTTTATCAAAAGATAATAAAAGAACAGATTATCCAGGTAAAGAAATTGCAGAATTAGTAGAGAGAAGATGGGAAAAAAACTTTGTGAATGGAATCAAATATATAGTTGGTGATGAATGGCATGCAGGAAACTTATCTTATCATATTTCCACAAGGCCTATTTGGTATGAAACAATTAATGGAAAAACCCATGAACTTGATCCAGATGGTGGAATAATTTACACAGGCAATGCAGATATTTTAAAAGAAATTTGTCCGGGCGATTTTGGTAAAATTAAAAAACAAGGTTTTTGTATGATTGGTGTGAAAAATAGATGACAAAAATTTATATTTTAATTCCAATATATAATGATTGGGAATCTGTTTCTAAACTAATTAAAGAAATAAATTTTTGCATCAAAGATCTTGAGGCAGAATTTTCAATAATTGTTATTAATGATGCATCAAATAACCAGCAAGACATAAATCTAGAAAATACAGATAGTTTAAAAAATATTAAAATTATTAATATGAAAAAGAATAGAGGACATGCAAGATGTATTGCAACTGGCTTAAAATATATTCATGAAAAACAGGATTATGATTATATCATTCCAATGGATGGCGATGGTGAAGACAGACCTGAAGAAATAATAGAGTTCACAAATCAGATTAAAAAATTTACAAATAAACCCATAGTAGGAAAAAGAGTAAAGAGAAAAGAAAAATTAGTATTTAAAATTTGTTACGAATTACATAAACTTTTAACTTTCACTTTTACTGGAAAGTCAATTAAGTTTGGAAATTTCACATGTCTTCCAAAATCAACAGTAGAAAAAATGATCATTGAAAAAGCAACCTGGAACAGCTTTTCTGGATCATTAGTTAAACTTGAAACAGATTTGATAGAAATACCATCAACAAGAGGTGTAAGATATTTTGGTCCATCTAAAATGAGTTTTTTTAATTTAATTAAACATTCACTTTCAATAATTAGTGTATTCAGAAGAACAGTTTTAATTCGATCTGCCTTATTTATTGTTGTTTACATACTTTTAATTAAGAGTAATGCCTCAATTTTAACCTCAATGCCTCTTTTGCTGTTATTATTTATGATCTATTTAATCTCTAGCTTAGCCTTAAGAGAAAATATGGACGAATTTGATCAGGCTCTATCCAATATTGATAATATTGATACGGCTAAATAAAAAATATTTATCCCTTATTTTTATATGATAGTGCTTTTAGTATTTATATCCTTATCTTTGGCAAGGAATAAAAATCAGCAGTATCTATTTTAGAAGAGTACTGTCTTCTCATATTCCATTTTTTATGAACACCAGCACTTGCAAGACTTAGAGTTGCTCTACCATATCTATAATTTGTATTATCCATAGATCGCATTAGACTATTAATCTTTTCATCCTTTTCAGATGAGAACAAATTCTTCTTACCATCTGCATTTGATAATCCTGTAAGCATTACACCTGCTTTTTGATAACGATAACCGTTTTTAAATATGCTTTCTAAGCTTGCAACAGCAGTTTTAACCGTTTCAATACTATTATTTGTTGCAATTGGGAAATCAACCGTCTTTGAATTTGAATAATATCCAAAGTTTCTTTGAAAAGGACTAGTTCTAACAAATACTGTAATTGCTTTTGCAACTAAAGACTCTGATCTAATTTTTTCAGATGCGTTTAAACAATAGTTTGCCACTGCTTCTTTTAATTCTTGAAAAGTCTCAATTCTTTTTCCAAAGGATCTTGATACAACACAACTTTTTCTTTTAGTTTGAGTAGTCTCAATATCAATACAGGGAACTCCTCTAAGCTCCATTGCAGTTCTTGAGCTTAAAACATTTGAGCTTTTTTTTATCCATGTATTTGATTTATTTTTGAGTTGTTTTGCATTGTAAATCCCATTTTTTTGATAAAATTTTGTAAGTTGTCTACCAACACCCCAAACATCATTAATTTCAACTTTCTCTAAGATTGGATCTAGATTTTCAATACCTATCAAGCTTGTAACACCTGACTGTTTTTTCTTTGCAATATGATTTGCAACTTTACTCAACGTTTTTGTTTTAGCAATGCCAATACTGGTTGGAATTCCAGTCCATTTTAAAACTGTTTGCCTGATTTCTCTTCCTACACTTTCAACCTCTGTATCTGTATAATTTGATAAATCCATAAATGCCTCATCAATTGAATAAACTTCAATATCAGAATTAAATCTTTTAAGGGTTCTCATTACCCTTCTAGATAAATCTCCATATAATGAATAATTTGATGAAAATACTTCTACTTTATTTTTCAAAATAATATCTCTTGCTTTAAAATAAGGTTCACCCATTTTAATTCCCAAGGATTTTGCTTCGTTAGATCTTGAAATAATACAACCATCATTGTTGGATAAAACAACAACAGGTTTTTTTCTAATTCTTGGATTAAATAATCTTTCACAAGATACATAGAAAGAATTACAATCAACTAATGCTATTTTTTTAGAATACTGAGTGGATGACATAAGTTACTACTCCCCATATAAAAACATCTTGTTCTTCATTAATTAAAATTCTGTCTGTAAATTCTTTAGATCCAGATGTTAGAAATTTTTTATCTCTCTCTTGAACTAAAGTTTTCACAACAAGTTCGTCATGAACATTTGCAATAACAGTTGAAAAGTTTTTTGGTGTTAAGCTTTTATCAACAACTAATAAATCTCCATCGTTTATTCCAACGTCCACCATAGATTTTCCCTGAACTCTAATGATGAAAGTTGCCGGAACATTTTTAATCAAATGCACATTTAAATCGATATCTTCCTCAATATAGTCTGTTGCAGGCGATGGAAAACCCGCGCCAGCCTTATGTAAATAGTAGGGTACAGTTAGCTTCATAAATGTTCTTATTTTGTTCTAATTAATACATAAGTTTCAGAATAGTGTCAAATAGGTTGTATTTTGAGTCTGTAAGTGAATCAAAAGTGAATCAAAACGAGAACATTCAAACCAGATTTTGTATGGTTGTGGAAAACTTTAACAACAAGTAGTTTATTAAAAACATAATGGAAAGTTTTAAAACATTAAAAGGCAGTTGTGGTTGTGGGAAAGTAACATATCAAATCAAAGATAAACCTCTCATAACACAAGCTTGTCATTGTAAAGATTGTAAAAAAATCAACAGGATCATCATTTGTAATTCACACAATGGTATTTGAAGATGACTTTAGTGTTGATGGTAATGTTTCATCTACAGAACTGCCTACAGGAAGTGGTAAAGGAATGAGAGCTTACTTTTGTGTAATTTGTGGTGTTTACGTTTACTGTCAATACAATATTTCATCAGGCAAGGGTGGAAGGATTGCTGTTAGAACAGCTACTTTAGAAAACCCCGTTACTCCTGATGCACATATTTTTGTTAAGGACAAAGACCCTTGGATTGATATAGTTAATAAGAATATTTGTTATGATGAAATGTATGATAGGGATAAAACTTGGTCTAAGGAAAGTTTAAAAAGATTAAAAGAAAAAATGAATTAATAAAAATTATGTCTTTAAAAAAATTAATATGTCATTGTGGTGAAGTTGACCTTGAAATTAAAGAGTCTGAAGGAGCACTTAATAAATTTTTAAGATGCAATTGCACACTTTGTAAAAAGAAGGGTTACATAATGACCTTTGCTCCTATTACAGATGTAAAAATTGTGAAGGGTGAAGATAAACTTAAACTTTATCAATATCACACTAAAGTAGCAGAACATTATTTTTGCTCAGAATGTGGAATTTATACACATCACAAAATGAGGAGTAGACCTGATACATTTGGGTTAAATGTTGGATGTATCGATGATATTGATCAGTTCAAATTAGAAAATGTTGGTTTAAATGATGGTCAAAATCATCCAATGGATCAAAAAAAATAATTTCAATGGATACTGTAAGTGAATGTTTTGATGAGGTAAAAAATGATTGTTTTAAGTTTATAAAATCTCAAGAAACATCAAAAGAAAAATTTAAAGGAAAAGAAAAGATGTTAAAATCTTTTTTAATTCCTTCTTGTTTTTGGATATCATCAAAAGCTAAAAACAAACATCCTTTTTTTTTAGGGTTAGCAGGTGGACAAGGAACTGGCAAAACAACAACTAGTTCAATATTAGAAATAATATTAAAAAAATACTTTAATTTGAATGTTTTTAAGATCTCAATCGATGATTTTTATAAAACAAGAAAAGAAAGATTAAACCTCTCAAAAAAAATTCATCCTTTATTGATGACAAGAGGTGTACCAGGCACTCATGATATAAATATTATGTTAGAATTTTTTAAAAAAACAAAAAGTAGAAAATTTAAATCTTTAAAGTTACCAAAGTTCAATAAAGCCATTGATGACAGATGTAAAAAAAATCAATGGTACACTTTAAAAAAAAGACCAGATGTAATTATATTTGAGGGCTGGTGTGTTGGTGCGAAAGCGGAGAAAAATGTTACCTTAAAAAAAAGTATAAATTCTATGGAAAAATCAAAAGATACCAAGTTGATATGGAGAAAATATGTAAATAATGAATTGAAATCAAAATATAAAAAATTATATGACCAATTGGATTGTTTAATATATTTAAAAGCTCAAAGTTTTTCCTTGCTTCAAAAATGGAGACTGATCCAAGAAAAAAAATTATGGTTAAAGAATAAGAACAAGAAAACTAAAAATAAAATTATGACAAAAGAGGATGTACTAAGTTTTATGCAAACCTATCAAAGAGTAACCCAAAATATGTTTAAATTTGCTCCAAAATATGCATCAATCATTTTTAATTTAAATAGTGATCATCAAATAAAATCTGCAATATACAAAAATAAATGAAAAAAATTATTCTATCATTTTTATTATCTACTTTATTTTTTAATAATGGAAATGCTGTGAGCTTATATCAGGCATTAAACGAAACTTATAAAAATAATACGCAACTAAATGCTGAAAGAGAAAATATAAATGCTGCTGAAGAAGATATCAATATATCTAAAGCAGATTATATGCCTTCACTTTCTTTAAGTGGATCAAAAAGTTTTGAAAATACAAATGAGTTAACAACTCAAAGTGGGACGGATACAAGTATTGATGATATAAACCCACTAAGTTCCTCAATTAAATTGGAACAAAAATTGTTTGATCAAGGAAGAGATTTTACTCATCAGAAAAATATTGTTGGACTAGAACTTGCAAAAGCAAGGTTAGTCAAGAAAGAACAAGATATTTTATATAGTGCTATAGATGCATTTACTGGATTAATTCTTGCAAGGGAAAAACTCAATATTAATAGAAGAAACTTAAATTTACTTATAAGACAAGTAGAAACTGACAAAGTGAGACTGGATAGAGGACAAATTACAATCACAGATTTATCACAATCAGAATCTTCATTAGCAGGAGCTCAAGCACAATTCACACAATCAAAAAGCGATCTTTTAATCAGTAAACTAAACTATGAAAATATTATAGGAAATATTGATGACCCAAGTAAATTAAAAAAATCTTCAAATTCAATTGTTAAAATTCCTGAAAATTTATCAAAAGCAGTTTCACTTTCTAAAGAAAATAATCCAGATATAAAAATTGCAGAGCTAGAATTAATTCAATCAGAAAAAGATATAGAAATTTCAAAATCAGATTTGAGCCCTACAGCAAGTTTATCTTTAGAAAGATCTTATAATTATGATCTTAGCACTACTTATGACGAAAGAGAAAAGGACGTTTTAAAAGCAACTGTTAATTGGCCGTTTTATTCAGGTGGAAAAAAACGTTCTAAAGTTAAAAAAGACACAAATTTAAATTATAGAAAAAGATTATTATTAGAAGACACAATTAAAACTAATGAAACAAATGTTGCAAGTGCATGGTCAAGTTTAGAGGCCTCTAAAGGATTTTTAAATTCTGTTAGAGCACAAGTTAGAGCAGCTAATATTGCATTTGAGGGTATCTCTGCTGAATATGAAAGAGGGTCTAGAACAACATTAGATGTAATCCAGTCTAATTCGCTACTTCTATCTGCCCAAATATCTTTAGCTAACTCAGAGAGAAATTATCTTCTATCTCAATATAGCCTTCTTAAAGCTGCTGGGCTTTTAAACAAAGAGTATCTAAACCTTAAATAATCACCCTTTTTAAAGAAATATAATTTATATATTGCCAATGAGAACAAAATGTGTACATTTATTTCATGATTCGACTGTTAAAAAACGCAAAAAAAGAGGCAAAAAATGACGAAAAATAACCTAAAAGTGGTTAAATCCACGAAAGATAAAGAATTGGAAAATAAAGAAAAAAATAAAGCACTAGACGCAGCAATTAGCCAAATTACAGATAACTTCGGAAAAGGCTCTGTAATGAGACTTGGTGAACAAAAAGCTATGGATGTTGAGTCTATTTCAACAGGATCTTTAAGCTTAGATCTTGCGCTTGGAATTGGTGGACTTCCAAAAGGAAGAATTATTGAAATTTATGGACCAGAGTCTTCTGGAAAAACAACATTAGCATTACAAGTTGTTGCTGAAGCACAAAAAGCTGGTGGTATTTGTGGATTTGTAGATGCAGAGCATGCACTAGATCCAGTTTATGCAAAGAAACTAGGTGTTAATACTGAAGAATTGTTAATTTCCCAACCTGATACTGGTGAACAAGCTTTAGAAATTACTGACACATTAATTAAATCTGGATCAATGTCAGTTCTAGTTGTCGACTCTGTTGCAGCATTAACTCCAAGAGCAGAAATAGAAGGAGATATGGGCGATACTCATGTTGGTCTTCAAGCAAGATTAATGTCTCAAGCATTGAGAAAATTAACTGGTTCAATTTCTAGAACTAACACAATGGTAATATTTATTAACCAAATTAGAATGAAAATCGGTGTTATGTTTGGAAGTCCAGAAACTACATCAGGTGGTAATTCTTTAAAATTCTATTCATCAGTTAGGATGGATATTAGAAGAATTGGAGCTATCAAAGATAAAGATAATATAATTGGAAACACAACAAGAGTTAAAGTGGTTAAGAATAAAGTTGCACCACCATTTAAAGTTGTTGAGTTTGATTTGATGTATGGAAAAGGAATTAGTAAAGTAGGGGAACTAATCGATCTAGGTGCCAAGGCAGATATCGTTGAGAAGTCTGGCGCCTGGTATGCTTACAAAGGTGAAAAGATTGGTCAAGGTAGAGAAAATGCTAAAGTTTACCTTGAACAAAACCCACAAGCTGCTGCTGAAATTGAAATGGCAATTAGAGAAAAAGCTGGTGTCATTTCAAAGAAAATCGAAGGCAATCCTTTGAACGATGATAAAGTAGAGGCTGAAACGAAAGAAGAAGTTCCTACTAAAAAAAATTAGCAGAATAACTTTTAGTTATTAAAAAGGCGCTTGAAAGAGCGCCTTTTTTCCCTTCCAAGGTGTAGACAACATTCAAAAATGCTGTATTTTAAAAAAATATGGCAAAAACCCTAAACGAGATCAGAACTACATTCCTAGATTATTTTGAGAAAAATGATCACAAGATAGTTGAGTCTTCAAATTTAGTACCAAACAATGATCCTACTTTGATGTTTGCGAACTCAGGAATGGTTCAGTTTAAAAACGTTTTCACAGGTTTAGAAAAAAGAGATTATCAAAGAGCTACCACCTCTCAAAAATGTGTTAGAGCAGGTGGTAAACATAACGATTTAGAAAACGTTGGTTACACACCAAGACACCACACATTTTTCGAAATGCTTGGTAATTTTTCTTTTGGAGACTATTTTAAAGAAAAAGCAATTGAACTTGCATGGAACTTAATCACTAAAGATTTTGGATTAGATAAAGATAGACTTTATGTAACTGTTTTTCATGAAGATGATGAAGCCTTTAATTTTTGGAAGAAAATCGCGGGTTTTAGGGACGATAAAATATTAAGGATTGCAACATCAGATAACTTTTGGTCGATGGGAGAAACAGGTCCATGCGGCCCTTGCTCTGAAATTTTTTATGACCATGGAGATCATTTATATGGTGGCCTTCCTGGAACTAAAGAAGAGGATGGGGATAGATTTATTGAAATTTGGAACTTAGTCTTTATGCAGTTTGAACAAGTTTCAAAAGATAAACGAATTATTTTACCGAAACCATCTGTTGATACAGGAATGGGATTAGAGAGGATAGCAGCTTTACTTCAAGGCACACATGATAATTATGAAACAGATCATTTTAAAAAATTAATAAATTCAACCTCTGAAGCTGTAAAAGTAAAACCGAACGAAAAAAATTTATCAAGCTTTAGAGTTATTGCAGATCATTTAAGAGCTAGTTCTTTTTTAATTGCAGAAGGTGTTCTACCATCAAATGAAGGTAGAGGATATGTATTAAGAAGAATTATGAGAAGAGGTATGAGGCATTCTCATTTACTTGGATCAAAAGAACCAATTTTTTACAACATTTTTAAAACTTTGATGGATGAGATGAAAGGAAATTATCCTGAAATTGAAAGAGCAGAATCTTTAATTCGTGAAACATTAAAGATGGAGGAAGAAAAATTTTTAGTACTTCTTGATAGGGGAATAAAAATTTTAAATGAGGAAATTTCAAAAATTGACAAAGTTTTACCTGGTGAAGTTGCTTTCAAATTATATGATACTTACGGTTTCCCATTAGATTTAACCCAAGATATTTTAAAAAGTAAATCTTTAACAATTGATAACGATAAATTTAATACTTTAATGCAAGAAAGTAGAGAGCTTGCTAAAAAAAATTGGAAAGGTTCTGGAGATAGTGCTGTTGATGATATTTGGTTTGGAATAAGAGAAAAGTTAGGCGCAACAGAATTTTTAGGTTATGAAACAAATCAAGCTGAAGGAGTAGTACTTTCTCTATTAAAGGATAACAAAGAAGTAGATCAGATTAACTCTGGCGATGAGGCAATGATCATTATCAATCAAACTCCTTTTTATGGAGAGTCAGGTGGACAAGTTGGTGACAAAGGAAAAATTATTTCAGGTGAATTTATTTTTGAAGTTGAAGATGTACAAAAAAAACTTGGAGATTTATTCGTTCATTATGGAAAAGTTAAAAAAGGATCAATTAAAAATAATGAAAATGTGGAAATGAAAATAGATATTGAAAGGCGAGATAATGTAAGAGCGTATCATTCAGCAACACATTTATTACACGAATCTTTAAGAAGAGTTTTAGGCACACATGTGACTCAAAAAGGCTCATTAGTTGAGCCTGACAGATTAAGGTTTGATTTTAGCCATATGAAACCAATTTCTAGCGATGAAATAGAGAAGATAGAAACATACGTAAATTCAATGGTTAGTAATAAATCTGAGGTTAAAACAAGGATAATGACTCCCAAAGAAGCGGTAAACAATGGAGCATTAGCTTTATTTGGAGAAAAATATGGAGATGAGGTGAGAGTTTTATCAATGGGAAGTGAAAAAGATAAATATTTTTCAACAGAGTTATGTGGTGGAACGCATGTAAGAAATACTGGAGATATAGGAAAATTTAAAATTGTGAGCCAATCTTCAATAGCAGCAGGTGTAAGAAGAGTTGAGGCTTTAAGAGACAAACAATTAGATGATTATTTAAAAAATAAAGAAAAATTATCTGATTTATCAGCCCAAAAGGATGAGCAAACTATAAAAGAAATTTCAGAAAAAATCATTAAAGCAGGAGGAAAACCAGATTTAAGTAATAAAGATCAAAAAAGTTTAATAAAAGATCTTTCCAAACAACTCGAACTATTAAGTGTTAAATCAATTTTGGAAGACAAAAACAAAAAATGTAATTAATGATGAGACTATAAATGGAATAAAAATAAGATTACAAAAGGTTGATGGATTACCACCAAAAGATTTAAGAAAATTAGTTGATAATGGAAAGAAAGAATTAGCAGAAGGTATTGTAATTGTTTTTGCTAACAAGGATGACAAAGTAGGGTTGGCAGTTGGTATTACAGATACTCTGATTGAAAAATATGATGCTGTAAAATTTGCAAAATTGGGTTCTGAAATAATTGGTGGCAAAGGTGGTGGAGGAAGAAAAGATTTCGCTCAAGCTGGGGGTACTAATCCAGGTAAAATTGATGAAGCTATAATTAAATTAAAAGAACTAATTTAATTTTTTTCAACAAACTCAATTATTTTTTCACTAGATAATTTATCTATAGAAGTGCTTTTTAAACTACAGTCATAGATAACACTATTATTATTCAAAGGTTGAAATTTTTTTGATGAATTATTGTAGAAGATATAATTTTTATTATCTGAAAAAGAAAGCATATGTGAAATACCATTATCAATAGTTATATTAAATTTGGTTAAAGACCCAAGAGCTGTAACAAGCATAGGTTTTTTAAATTCCGCACTCGATTGATGTTCTGGAAAATAAGCTTTTTTTACGTTATGTTTTATTTTTGCAATTAATTGCTGAAATTTGTTCTCGATAAAAAAAAGTAGGAATAAATTTATCTGAAAAATAATTAGCAACCTTAATAATTTCTTCATAATTTATTTCTTTAATTCTTTTTGGGTGACCTGCTGTGATTGAAAAGCCGATATAATTTTTATTAGGTATTAATTTTTTTGCTTCATTAATAAAATTATCTGGAATTGAAATGTTATAACTTGGTTTTATGTTTATTTTTTTTATTTTATTAAAATAATCAATTATTCTATTTACAAAAATTTCTCTCTTTCTCATAAATGTAATAGGCTTGCTCATCAAATAGTTTAAGCATGGAGAAACATAGTATTTATGGGGTATTTTTCTATAAATTAAAGTATTTTTAAATCTTGTCTGGTTATCAATTATTAGGTCAAATTCATCTAATTCAAAATTTTTAATAACGTCTTTGGATACTTTTATATGATGATCTCTGAACCCAAAGTGTTCTGGAAAACTTTTAACAGTAATTAAATTATAAGGCTTATACTCTTGAAGTTTTGTATCAAACCAAAAATTTCCTAAATCAGTTGAAAAATAATATAGGTTTTTAGGCTTGAGGTTGTCGTTTATATAATTAAGTGTTGGTATAGAATTGAGCGCATCACCTATACCTCCACCAGTGTTAATAAATAGAATATTATTTAAATTATCCAATTAATTTAGTTTTTTTTCTAAATTTGATTTTATTACTTCTAAAAACTGATTTGTAGTTAAGTATTTATTTGATGGACCGATTAATATGGCCAAATCTTTAGTCATATGACCTTGTTCTACAGCATCAATACACACCGTCTCTAAACTTTGAGCAAATTTAATAAGCTCTTCATTATTATCTAATTTCCCTCTATGAGCCAGTCCTCTAGTCCATGCAAAAATCGAGGCAATTGGATTTGTTGAGGTTTCTTTTCCTTGCTGGTGCATTCTAAAATGACGAGTGACTGTTCCGTGTGCTGCTTCTGCTTCCATAGTTTTTCCATCAGGTGCTAAAAGTACACTTGTCATAAGTCCCAGGGAGCCATATCCTTGTGCTACAGTATCAGATTGAACATCGCCATCATAATTTTTACATGCCCAAATATACTTACCACTCCATTTCATTGCACAAGCAACCATATCATCGATTAATCTATGTTCATAAATAATATGGTTTTTTTCAAACTCAGATTTAAACTCATGCTCGTAAACTTTCTGAAAAATATCTTTAAATCTTCCATCATATTTTTTTAAAATTGTATTTTTCGTCGATAGATAAACAGGCCATTTTTTAATTAATCCATAATTGAAACATGACCTTGCAAAATCTTCTATCGATTTGTCTAAATTATACATTGAAAGTGCAATTCCTGGACCTGGGAAGTTGAATACTTCGTATTTTTTTTCATCACTACCATCCTCAGCAGTCCATTTGACTTCAAGCTTACCTTTGCCAGGAACTACAAAATCTGTTGCTCTATATTGATCCCCAAAAGCATGTCTTCCTATAATTAATGGATCAGTCCAAGATGGAACTAGTTTAGGAATATTTTTACAAATAATAGGTTCTCTAAAAACTGTTCCTCCAATAATATTTCGTATAGTTCCGTTTGGTGATCTCCACATTTTTTTAAGATTAAATTCTTTAACTCTTGCTTCGTCTGGAGTTATTGTTGCACACTTTATTCCAACACCATTTTTTTTAATCGCATTTGCACAATCAATAGTTATTTGATCATCCGTATCATCTCTACTTTTCATACCAAGGTCATAATATTCAATTCCTAAATCAAGATATGGGAGAATTAATTTATTCTTTATAAACTCCCAGATCACTCTGGTCATTTCATCACCATCCAATTCAACAACTGGATTTTTTACCTTAATTTTACTCATTTTTTTGATGTATCTTATTAATTGAATTTCTGCATTTTATATACATATTAATCAAAATTTATCAATTAATCGAGTTAGCTATGTTTGAGAAAATATTCCCAAAAATTCATAACGAAGGTTACAAATTTATTGTAATTTTCGTCTTTGCAACAATAGTATTGTATTTCATTCATGGATTTTTAGGTTTTGTTGGTTTAGTTTTATCTATCTGGTGCTATTATTTTTTCAGGGATCCAGAGAGAATTTCAATTAGTGATGAAGATTATCTTACAAGTCCAGCTGATGGAGTTGTGCTTCAAGTTTTTGAGACTAATGGTCCAAAAGAACTTGGCTTAGAAGATAGAAAATTTACCAAAGTTAGCATATTTATGAATGTATTTGACTGTCATGTTAATAGAATTCCTTGTTCAGGAAAAATAACAGAAATTTTGTATAAACCTGGAAAGTTTATTAATGCATCTTTAGATAAAGCAAGTGAAGACAATGAGAGAAATTACTACAAATTAAATAATACATTTGGCGAAGATATCATTGTAGTTCAAATAGCTGGTTTAGTTGCAAGAAGAATTGTAACAGAAACATCAGTGGATCAAGATCTCAAACAAGGTGATAGAATAGGAATGATTAGATTTGGAAGTAGAGCTGATTTATATTTTGAAAATTATAAACCTTTAGTCAAGGTCGATCAAAAAAATGATAGCAGGCGAAACTTTAATAGCCAAAAGGTAGGATGGAACAGTCAAAAGAAAATTTAAAGTTAGTATCGAATAAAAATTCAAGAATAATTTTACCTAATATTTTAACATTATTTGGTGTTTGTATTGGTTTAAGCTCTATTAAATTTGCTTTTGATGGGAATTTTGAACTAGCAATTATTGCTGTAATTGTTGCAGGTATTATTGATGGCTTAGATGGCAGAATTGCAAGACTGATAAAGGCTACATCAAAAGTTGGAAAAGAACTTGATAGTTTGACTGATGTAATAAGTTTTGGTGTTGCACCTGCTTTTATAATGTATTTTTGGTCATTAGTTGAAATTGGTAGATTAGGTTGGTTGGTTGCATTAATTTACGTTGTCTGTGTAGCATTAAGGTTAGCAAGATTTAATGTTTCAACCAGTGAAGAACCATCATGGAAAGATAATTTTTTTGTTGGAGTACCATCTCCTGCAGGTGGGATTTTAGTTTTAATGCCTTTAATTTACAGTTTAAGCGAATATCAAATTTTTAATCCTAACTATCAAATCTTAGTACCATCTTTATTTATTATAATTTCAATTCTGCTAATTAGTAAAATTCCAACCTACTCATTAAAAAAAATTGTAGTTCCTAGGAAAACAACAATTTTTCTTTTATTTTCTGTTATTTTATTTTTTGGTCTTTTATTTATTTATACTTTCAATACAATTGTAATTGCGGGAACAATTTATTTATTACTTGTCCCAATAAGTGCGTTTCATTTTTATTCAATTTTAAAAAGTAAGAAAATTGAGGAAATTGAAGATATTGAACATGACGAAGATGTTTTGTAATAAAAATTAATTGAAAAAAAATAAAATCTCAAAAAATTGGATAAATAAGCAAAAAAGAGATATCTACGTAAGACAATCAAAACTAGAGGGGTATCGTTCTAGAGCTGTTTATAAACTTCAAGAGATACAAACAAAGTTTAAAGTAATTAATAATGGCATGTCCATAGTTGATCTTGGAGCTGCCCCAGGAAGTTGGAGTGAGTTTATTTCCAGAAAATTCAAAAATATAAAGCTTGTCGCAATTGATCTGAAAGAATTAGACAAAATTGAAAATGTTACTCATATAAAAGGAGATTTTACAGATGAGACCACTCAAAAAAAAATTGAAAACAATTTTGATGAAAAAATCAACTTAGTTGTCTCTGATATGGCAGTAAATACCACCGGCAATAAAAATGTAGACTCACTTGTTACAGGCGAGTTAAGCATTGAGGCCATGAATTTTTCACTTAAAATTTTAAAAAAAAAATGGCATTTTTGTCTCAAAAATCTTTATGGGATCAAGTTTTAATGAAATTGTTGATATTGCTAAGAAGAATTTTAAAGAATTTCATGTTTATAAACCTCCCTCAAGCAGAAAAGAGTCTAAAGAAAATTTTATAATCTGCAAAAATTTAAGGTAGCCACCTTTTAATTTTTAAAGAATCGTTTATACAAGGACATGGAAATCATTAAAGAAGCACTTACATTTGATGACGTAACCTTAGCGCCCAATTATTCACAGGTTCTACCATCAGAGGTCAACACATCTACCAATCTATCAAAAAATTTATCTCTAAAGGTACCTTTATTAACATCTGCTATGGACACAGTTACAGAATCTAAAATGGCAATAGCGATGGCTGAACTCGGGGGCATTGGAGTAATACACAGAAATCTGACCATCGAACAACAAATTTCAGAAATAAGAAAAGTTAAAGCAAAAAAATGTCTTGTAGGAGCAGCTGTTGGAGCAAGTGCAAGGGAACATTTAAGAGCACAAAAAATTTTAAAGGAAAATTTAGATTTAATAGTTGTTGATACTGCACACGCACACACAAAAAAAGTTGGAGAAATAATAAAAAAAATTAAAAGACTAAAACCTAAAAAAACCACCTTATGTGCTGGAAATGTTGCAACTGCTGAAGCTGCAAAATACTTAATTAAACTAGGCGTAGATATTATTAAAGTAGGTATTGGTCCAGGATCAATTTGCACAACAAGATTGGTTGCAGGAATTGGTGTCCCTCAACTAAGCGCTATTTTAAGTGTTAAAAAAAGGAATGGGAAAAAGTAAATGTACTTTGATCGCCGATGGAGGAATAAAATTTTCAGGAGATATTGCTAAAGCATTAGCGGCTGGTGCAGATGCTGTTATGATTGGATCTTTATTTGCAGGAACTGATCAAGCTCCAGGTAAAATTATAAAAAGGAATGGAAAATTATTCAAAAGCTTTAGGGGAATGGGTTCTATTGGTGCAATGAATAAAGGATCAGCCGACAGATATTTTCAGACTAAACAAAGAGATACCTCGAAATATGTTGCTGAAGGAGTCGAGGCATTTGTAAAATATAAAGGATCAGTAAATAAAATAATTTATCAATTAGTAGGAGGACTAAAGTCATCTATGGGATACCTTGGATCACCTAGAGTTGTAGATTTAAGAAAAAAACCTAAATTTTTAAAAATAACCAAAGCTGGATTTTATGAAAGTATGGTACATAATATAGACGAATTAAAAAAATGATTTTAAAAATATTCACCTTTTGCATATTTATATTTGGTTTAAGCTCAATAGCTAATGCGAACGAAAACAATTTTTATAACAAAGGTAAAAAATTATTTGATGAAGAAAAATATGAAGAGTCAAAATTTCAGTTTGAAAGAAGCATTGTATACAATCCTAAACATTCAAATTCATATCTTTATTTGGGAAAAATTTTTAAAATAGAAAAAAATTCTAATGAGGAAGAAAAAAATATTAATACCGCCCTGTTATTAGATCCAAAAAATGAGGAGGCAATGTATATTTTAATTGATCTAGAATTAGAAAAGTCAAATTTTTCAAAGGTTCAAGATTTAAAAAGAGATTTTAAGAAAATCTGTAATACATTGTGTGATAAAATAACTTCTATAGATACAAGACTTAAAGATTTTGAAAAAAAAGATGCTTCTTGAGAACAGTCTTAAGAAAATTTTGATCATAGATTTTGGTTCGCAGTTTACACAATTAATAGCAAGAAAAGTAAGAGAACTTGGGGTTTATTGTGAAATTATAAGCCATCACAAATCAAATAATATTAAACTTTTACATAAAAATGTTAGTGGGCTTATATTGTCTGGAGGGCCATTAAATGTTTATCAAAGTAAAAAAGTAAAATTTAATAAGAATTTACTAAATTTTGATATTCCAGTGCTAGGAATATGTTTTGGTCACCAAATGATATCAAAAGAATTAGGTGGCAAAGTCAAACAATCAAAATCAAGAGAATTTGGTTTAGCAAAAGTTAAAAAATTAAGAGAGAGCATACTTACAAAAGATTTTTTTACAAAAAAAAGAAAATAATGTTTGGATGAGCCATGCAGATGAGGTTACTAAATTACCAAAAGATTTTAAGGTCATAGGGAAAACTAATAATGCAAAATTTTGTATAGTTGAAAACTCAAAGAAAAAATTATTTGGTATTCAGTTTCATCCAGAAGTAACTCATACAAATAGAGGAAAAATCATCTTAAGAAATTTTGTGTTTGAAATTTGTAAAATTAAAAGAAACTGGTCTTCTAAAGATCAAAAATTAAAGCTTATTAAACAGGTTAAAACTCAAGTCGGTAATTCAAAAGTCATCTGTGCACTTTCTGGTGGTGTAGATAGCGGTGTTGTTGCAAAATTATTATCTAATGCAATAGGTAAAAGATTAACTTGTATATTTGTAAATACAGGACTTTTAAGAAAAAATGAGGAAAAGCAAGTTGTTCATACATTTAAAAAACGGTTTAAAATTAATCTAGTTTATGTGAATGCTGAAAAACAATTTTTAAATAAATTAAAAAATATTACAGACCCTGAAAAAAAAAGAAAAATAATTGGGAATTTATTTATTAAAATTTTTGAAAACTATGCAAAAAAAATAAAAAATATTCAGTTTTTAGCACAAGGGACTTTATACCCAGACTTAATTGAGAGTAAATCTGTAACTGGAAGCCAAACATCAAAAATTAAATCTCATCATAATGTTGGAGGTTTACCAAAAAAAAATGAATTTAAAATTAGTGGAGCCTTTGAAATATTTGTTTAAGGATGAGGTTAGAAAATTAGGACTAGAACTTGGATTGAATAAAGAGATAATATCAAGACATCCTTTTCCAGGACCTGGTTTAGCTATTAGAATGCCAGGAACTATAACAAAAGAAAAAATTAAAATTTTAAAAGAAGCTGATCATATTTTTATAGATGGATTGAAACAAAATAACCTTTACCATAAAATTTGGCAGGCCTATGCCGCCTTGCTACCTGTAAAAACTGTTGGTGTGATGGGTGATAATCGAACATATGAATACTTATGCTTATTAAGAGCAATAACATCTGAAGATGGCATGACTGCAGATTTTTTTAAATTTGAAAAATATTTTTTACAGAAAGTTTCTAATCAAATAGTAAATAATATCAGAGGAATTAATAGGGTAGTATATGACGTCACTTCAAAACCACCTAGTACCATTGAATTAGAATAATAAGAATATATTAATTAATGACACAATATGTGCATAATACTTTATTAAATTGTTAAATTTAAAGAAATTAAATGTTCGATAAGGTAAAAAAAATAAAACAAAAAAAAAACCAGTCAAAAATTGTTTGTCTAACAGCATATTCAAAAAATATTGCAGAAGAAATAGATAAATTTACAGATCTTATTTTAGTTGGAGATTCTCTTGGATCGGTTCTTTACAATTACAAGTCAACCAGACAAGTCACACTTGAAAAAATGATAGAACACTCAAAGAGTGTTAGATTGGGAATATCTAAAAGTCTGATGATTGTAGATATGCCATATAATACTTATAGAAATAAAGCTGAGGCTTTAAAAAACTGCAAAAAAGTAATGAAAGAAACGAAATGTGACGGAGTAAAATTAGAAGGCGGACTAAGAATTAAAGAAATAGTTAAACACTTAATTAAAAACAAAATACCTGTTTTAGGCCACCTTGGTATAACTCCTCAAACTGTTAGAGGAAAATTTAAATCAAAAGGAAAGTCTGCACGCGAAAGAAACCGTCTTTTAAGTGATGCTGAACTTTTAGAAAAATCTGGAGCATTTGCAATAGTTCTTGAATGTGTAAAGAGTGATTTATCAAAAGAGATTACTAGCAAAATTACAATTCCAACGATTGGAATTGGATCCTCTAATAATTGTGATGGCCAAATTTTAGTCACTGACGATATTTTAGGACTAACTCAATCGAAAATAAAATTTGTCAAAAAATATATTGATTTAAGACGTTATATCCGAGAAGGAATTAGAAAATTTACAAAAGAAGTTAAAAGCAAAAAATATCCTAGTAAAAAATATTCTTATTAAAAATATTTTTTAAATTCCTCATTTATATTTATTATTTCTAAATCAACCATTCCACCTATTATTAATTGAATGGCTACCAGCAAAATAAAACCTAAACCTATATAGGCAATCCACAAATGTTTTTGAATATAATTTGCTAAGTATGTTGCTAAGGCACCAGTTAATACTACTGATAAAACTAATCCAAATATCATAAATCCAAAGTTACCTTTTGAGGCTCCAACGACGCCAATAACGTTATCAAAGCTAATTGTAATATCAGCAAATAGAACCTTGTAGATACTTTTAATAAATGATGGTTCCATTGACTTCTTTTTTGGTGATTTAATTTTTTGAATTTCAAATAAATCTTTTCTTAAATCATTCACAATCCAAATTAAAAGTAACCCTCCTAAAATTTTGATGAAATAGAATTTAAATAGATAAGTAGCAAATATTGCAAAAACTACTTTAAAAACTAGTGCACCTACAACACCCCAAAAGATAATTTTTTTTCTATTTTTAGGAACAAAGTTTGCAGCAATTAAGCCAATTATAATTGCATTATCTGCAGCTAAAATTATATCAATAAAGATTATTTGTAATAATATTAAGGATTGTTCTATCAATTTAAAATTTCTTCTTTTTTTTGGGTATCAGTTTACACTATATAAATAATTTTAATTATTTTGCTAATTAAAATTTTTTTCGTATTTAACCTAAAATAATATCTGTTAAGTATTTGTTAATACTTTGATTTTTCACCAGCTATGACAGCTTTAAGTTGATCATATTCCTCACAACCACAACCTTTTAAAACCTCAAGTCTTTCTACAGCAAGATTATGCCTATTTGTTGCAACATATAATTCACCTAAATATTCGTTTATACCTTTATGTTTTGGATCAATAGCCAAACCTTGAAGGTAATATTTCTCTCCGTTCTCAAAATCACCCAATTTTCTAGTTGTAAAACCTAAATAGTTAAGAGTGTCGGCTTTATTTGGTTTGCTCATATTTGATTTCACTAAAAATTTTAAAGCTCTTTCATATCTTTTCTTTGCCTTGTCTACTTTTCCATCTATTTCATACTTTTTCGCAGCTTTTATAAGTTTTACAGCTTTATCATAATTGGATTTAGTTTCTGAGCTTGATGATGACGAACCTGCAGCAAACGAATTACAGATTAATCCCATGGTTAACAAAAGAATAACAAAGATTTTTTTCATTTTTTAAATTTCTCCATTTTATTTAATGCTTTTAGTTCAAGACCATTATCCAACAGGTTTTTTTTAATTAACTTTGCTGTTTCTAGTGAACTAAGATTATCTCCATGTATACACACAGAGTCTATTTCACAAGGTATCTGCCTCCCACTGTGACAATTAAGTGACTGATTTTTTACCATACTTAATACGTGTTTTTTGGCTTCTTCAGGGTCGGTAATAAGAGCATGAGATTTTTTTCTGGAAACTAAGTTTCCATCATCTTCATAATTTCGATCAGCAAAAATTTCACACGCAATGTTCATATTTAACTTTTTTGCAGCTATTTCCATTTTAGAGCCAGTTGGAACTAAATAAATAATATTATCATCGATTTCATGTACTGCTTTTGCAAGAGTGATTGCTAAATCCAAATCTTCACATGCCATATTATTTAATGCACCATGTGGTTTTATATGTGTAACACTCTCTCCATGATTAGATGCAATTTTTTGTAAAATCTCATATTGATCTAATATTAATTTTCTGATTTCATTAGATGATAAATTCATTCTTTCTCTTCCAAAATTTTCTGGGTCATTAAAAGATGGGTGAGCACCAATACTTACATTATTTTTTTTAGATATTTTTATAACATCAGTCATCGTTTCTTCATCGCCAGCATGATAGCCACAGGCTATATTTGCAGAATTTACTATCTCAAGTAAATCAGGATCATGTTTATTTGAATGATGTTTGGATTTTTCACCTAAATCACAATTTATATTAATTTCCATAGCAACAAAGTTTAAAGTATAACATGGCATGATAAAAAATATATCAAATCTTGGTGACGCAGCAGTTTATTGTGATTTTGGTAATGATGTTAATAAAGAAATCAATTCAAAAGTAATTAATTACTTTCAAAGTTTAAAAGACAGTAAGTTTGAAGGAATTACAAATTTAACTCCGTCTTACAACAAGCTAATAGTTTCATTTGATTTATCAATTACAAATTTTGAAAAAACAAAAAAAATTATTGAAAACTTAGAGATAAAAAAAAATTACAGTATATCGAAAAAAAAAATTCAAATTCCAGTATGTTGTGAGGAAGAATATGCATTGGATATTAAAAAACTAGAAAAAAAATTAAATAAACCAACTGATGAAATTTTAGAAACATTTTTTTCAAAAGAATATTTCTGTTATATGACAGGTTTTATTGCAGGTATGCCTTTCTTAGGAGATATTGATAAAAATTTGCATGCCAAAAGATTAGAAACTCCAAGAGTTAAAGTTCCAAAAGGTTCAATAGGTTTAACAGAACAATTTTGCAATATTTATACTTTTGAAAGTCCAGGTGGTTGGAATATAATTGGTAACACACCCTTGAATGTTTTTGACTCACTGAATGAAGATAATCCAAACCTAATTAATCCAGGTGATACTGTTAGTTTTATTAAAATCAATAAAGAAAAATATAAAAACTATAATGAGTGAAAATTTTTTCAAAGTCATAAGAGCAGGGATCAATACAACTTTTCAGGATTTAGGTAGAAATAATCTAAATCATATTGGAATTCCAATAAGTGGCGTAATGGACAAAAGAAATTATATTTTAGCCAATAAAATTCTTAAGAATGGTACAAGCCATCCAATAATAGAATTTGCATATCAAGGACCAAGATTAGTGTATCACGGCGAGCCTTTAAATATATCAGTTTCAGGAGATGTAAAATTTAAAATTTTTAAAAATAAAAATGAGATTGAGGGTAAATGTTATGAAACAATTACATTAGAGGATCATGATGAAATTGATTTAATTTCAACAAATAAATCTGTTTATGGTTATTTGGCAATTGGAGCCGACCTTAATATAGATTATCAATGGAAAAGCTGCTCTATAAACACAAAAGCTAATATCGGCTCAAACAGCGGTAAAAAAATACAAGATAATCAAAAAATTGAAGTTTCAAAAATTAAAGAATTATCAAGAAGAAGATTAGATCACATTAATTCTAAAATTGAAAATATAAGAGTCATAAAAGGAACTAATTTTCATTATTTCTCTAAAGAATCCCAAGTTAAGTTTTTTAAAAAGGAATATAGCGTAACCAAACTTACAGATAGAATGGGAATGCGTTTAGAGGGAGAGAGATTAGACAATATTATTAATACCAATATCAAATCTGAAGGGCTTGTAAAAGGAGTTATACAAATCCCAGCTGATGGTAATCCAATTATAATGCTTGCAGACCATGGTACGATAGGCGGGTATCCAAAAATAGCCACTGTTATAAGTGCTGATTTCGATAAACTATCACAATTAATACCTGGATCAAAAATAAAGTTTAAAGAAGTGAATTTAAAAGATGCAGAAACAATTTTTAAATTATATGAAATGGAAACAAATAATATAATTTCAAAAATCTTGTGAATATAATTTCAAAAATACCAGGTCCATTATTAGTATTCTTTGGCGCCTGTAGCCTTAGTTTTGGTGGTATGATTGTAAAGTCATTTGAAGGATCAACCTTATGGCAAATATTATTTTGGAGATCTCTTTTTTTTATAATTGTTGTATTTTTATTTTTAATAATTTCTTATAAACAAAAAATTTTTACCGTACTTATTAAATCTGGTATTCCAGGTTTGTTTGGTGGTTTAATTCTAGCAGTAGGCTTTGCAAGTTATGTTTTTGCAATGTACAATACTACAGTAACAAACACTAATTTTATAATTCAGACACAAACGATATTTCTTGCTGTATTTGGTTATTTATTTTTAAAAGAAAAAATATCTAAAATCACTTTAGCTTCAATCATTTTGGCAATAGCCGGCATAATCATGATGGTGGGTAATTCTTTATCACCTGGAGAAATGTCTGGAAATATAGCTGCATTTCTAATGCCAATTTCATTCGCAATTTTAATTTTAGTAGTTAGAAAATATCCAGATGTTGACATGGTCCCACTTCAACTTGTAGCAGGTATTTTTGCAATGATTATTGGATACTTGATGTCACCAACTATTGCGATTTCTAGCCATGATATTTTTTTAGGATTTTTAGCTGGTTTTTTTCAATTGGGATTTGGATTTATTTTTATTACAGTTGGTGCAAGATCTACACCTTCTGCATTTGTTGGAATTATTATGCTTATAGAGGCAGTTTTAGGACCTTTTTGGGCATGGATGTTTGTTAATGAAAACCCTCCTTTTATTGTTTTAATTGGTGGGTCCGTGGTTATATTCGCAGTTCTATTACAGTTTTTAACTTTATTTTTAAAAAAAAAATCTGCATAAATATTTATATTTTATAATAAATTGTGTTATAAGATCTTACGGGAGAGACTACTCAAAGTAGCGCCGAAGGAGCAAATACCCAATAATCTCTCAGGCAAAAGGACCGTACGTATTAACTCTGGAAAGAGATTAAGTTCTCGCCGAAGGAGCAAAACTCTCAGGCAACAAGACAGAGGGGGTTTAATGAGTTAATATGATTAAAAAAACACCTTTATACAATTTACATATCCAACACGGTGCAAAAATGGTTGAGTTTGCAGGTTATCAAATGCCTATTCAATATAAGAGTGGAATAATCCAAGAACATAAATTTACAAGAGAAAATGCTGGTATATTTGATGTGTCACATATGGGACAACTATTTATAACTGGTTCAGATCAGCTTACAGATGATCTTGAAAAAATATTTCCAGTTAATTTAAAAAATTTAAAGATAAATCAAAGTAAATATTCTTTTTTAATGAATGAGCAGGGAGGAATTTACGACGATTTAATTATTACAAAATTAAAAGATGGTTACTTAATTATTCTAAATGCAGCATGTAAAAAGCAAGACTTTGAAATTATAAAAAAAAAATTAGATGACAAATATGAATTAAATTTAGATGAAAGCTTATCTTTGATTGCAATACAAGGACCAAAAGCAAAAGATGTATTAGGAAAAGCAGTTTCAAATATAACTAATCTTAAATTCATGAATGGAGGGGAATTTGAATATGATAATTCAAATATTTACATAACAAGATCCGGTTATACTGGTGAGGATGGTTTTGAGATTTCTTTAGAAAACAAAAAAGTTGAAAAATTTGTAGATCAATTAATTAATTATGGTGCTAAACTTATAGGACTTGGTGCTAGAGACACATTAAGATTAGAAGCTGGATTATGCTTATATGGTAATGATCTTGATGAAAAAACAAGTCCGATTGAGGCAAACCTGAAATGGGCAATACCTAAATCAAGAGTTGATAGTGATTACCCCGGTTCAAATATTATAAAAAAACAAATTTATGATGGAGTCAAGACTTTAAGAGTTGGAATCAAACCTGAAACAAGAGTTATAGCAAGAGGAAATACTAAAATTTTTGATCAGAACAATAAAGAGATAGGTAAAGTTACAAGTGGTACATTTGGACCAAGTGTTGAGTGCTCAATTGCAATGGGGTATGTCGAAAATAATTACTCACCAACAAATACAAAAATCTTTTTAGAAGTCAGAGGAAAAAAAGTTCCAGCTAATGTTTGTGATTTACCATTTTATAAAAAAAACTATGTAAAAGGAGAAAAAAATGTCTGAAGTTAAATTTTCCAAAGAGCATGAATGGATTACACTCGAGGGTGAGGTTGCAACTATTGGAATTACAAAACATGCAACCGAAATGTTGGGTGATATTGTTTTTGCTGAGTTGCCAGAAAAAGGGAAAAATGTTGAAAAAGATGGAACCGCAGGTGTTGTAGAGTCTACAAAAGCCGCAAGTGACGTTTACACACCTATCAGTGGAGAAGTGGTTGATATAAATCAATCTATTGTAGACGATCCAGCAAAAATTAATGAAGACCCTGAAGGTGCTGCATGGTTTTTTAAATTGAAAGTGAAAGATTTATCAGAATTAGATACGTTAATGAATAAAGAAGAATACGAGAAATTTGCAAAGGAGACATCAAGCTAATGTTACATAATTCACAAAAAGACTTTATTCGAAGACACATAGGTCCTTCAAATAATGAGCAACAAAAAATGCTTAAAGAACTTAATTTTAAGTCATTGGATGATCTAATAAATAGTACTGTTCCAGATAAAATACAGTTCAAAGGTGAACTAAATATTGGAGAGCCGAATTCAGAATATGAAGCACTTAGAAAATTAAAATCAATTTCAAAAAAAAACCAAATTTACTCCAATTTTATTGGCATGGGTTATTATGGAACTTATACACCGTATGTTATTTTAAGAAATATATTGGAAAATCCTGGTTGGTATACTTCATACACCCCTTACCAACCTGAAGTAGCTCAAGGAAGATTAGAAATGCTATTAAACTTTCAACAAATGATTGTTGATTTTACAGGAATGGATATTGCAAATGCATCTTTGCTTGACGAGGGAACTGCAGCAGCAGAGGCCATGGGCTTAAGTCATAGACTTAATAAAAGTGACAGTAATTTAGTTTTTATTTCAGAGAATTGCCATCCACAAACAATCGAAGTTATTCAAACTAGAGCAGAACCTATGGGTCTTAAAGTTCTTGTTGGAAATGAGGATAAAGTTTTAGATCAGCTAAAAGAAGATGTTGTTTGCGGAATTTTGCAATATCCAGGAACTTTAGGTGACATTAAAGATCCAAGTGAACATATAAGTAAAATCCATAAAAAAAATGGTAAAGCGATCTTGGCTTGTGATTTATTGGCACTTGCCAAACTAAAAACACCAGGAGAACTTGGTGCAGATATAGCGGTTGGTAGCTCACAAAGATTTGGTATTCCAATGGGTTATGGAGGACCGCACGCAGCCTTTTTTGCAACAAAAGATGAATTTAAAAGATCAATGCCTGGTAGAATTGTAGGTGTTTCAGTTGATAGACATGGAAACAAGGCTTACAGGTTATCACTACAAACTAGAGAGCAGCACATCAGAAGAGACAAAGCAACAAGCAATATTTGTACGGCACAAGCATTACTAGCGATTGTATCAGCAGCTTATGCAATATATCATGGACCACAGGGACTAAAGGAAATTTCTGAAAGAGTATCTCAGCTAGCAAAAAATTTTGCTGATAAAATAAAACAATCTGGATATGAATTATATTCTGATTATTTCTTTGATACTGTAACTATAATTACTAAAGAGAAGACCGATCAGATTTTTAAAAATGCTTTAGATCAAAAAGTAAATATTAGAAAAGTAAATTCAGAAATGCTCGCTATTTCTTTTGATGAAAGAAAAAATGTTTATAGAGTCAATCAATTACTTAAAATTTTTAATGCAGCGGAATCCATTAAGAAAGAAGATCCTACAGTAAGTTTACCTAACCTACCGAAAAATTTATTAAGAAATTCAAAATACTTAGAACATCCTGTTTTCAATTCATATCACTCAGAGACAGAAATGCTTAGATATCTTAAAAAATTGGAAGATAAAGACATAGCTCTTAATAGAACCATGATTGCACTAGGGTCGTGTACTATGAAATTAAATGCGACTGCAGAAATGATACCTATTTCATGGAGAGAATTAGCTGAGCCACATCCATTTGTTCCTGTTGAGCAAATGGAAGGATATAGAGCTTTGTTCACTGATCTTAAAAATTGGCTAAGATCAATTACTGGATTTTCTGGTGTCTCACTTCAGCCTAATGCAGGGGCTCAAGGAGAATATGCTGGATTAATGGTGATAAGAAAATACCATTTAGATAGAGACGAAAAAAACAGAAATATATGCTTAATACCAAGCTCAGCACATGGAACTAACCCAGCAAGTGCCCAGATGGTAGGAATGAAGGTGGTAGTAGTTAATTGTGATAAAGAGGGAAATGTTGATTTTGAAGATTTAAAGAAAAAAGCTGAGACACACTCGGAAAATCTCGGAGCTTTAATGGTTACATATCCATCCACACATGGTGTATTTGAGGAAAAAATAAAAGATATATGTGAATTAATTCATAAACATGGAGGCCAAGTTTACATGGATGGTGCAAACCTAAATGCACTTGTTGGTATAGCAAAACCAGGAAATTTCGGTCCTGATGTTTGCCACATAAACCTACATAAAACATTTTGTATTCCTCACGGTGGAGGAGGCCCTGGAATGGGACCTATTGCATGTAAAAGGCATTTACAGGTTTATCTTCCCAATCACCCGGTCGTTAAAGATTGTGGTCCTTCAACTGGAATTGGACCTGTCTCTGCAGCACCTTGGGGAAGTTCTAGTATTTTATCAATTTCTTGGATGTATATTAAAATGATGGGCTCTCAAGGATTAAAACTTTCAACTCAAATTGCGATACTAAATGCAAATTACATTGCAAATAGGTTAAAAGATCACTATCCAATACTTTACAAAGGCTCAAATGGTAATGTGGCTCATGAATGCATTATTGATATAAGATCAATTAAGAGTGAAACAGGTATTACTGAAGAAGATATTGCTAAAAGATTGATAGATTATGGTTTTCATGCACCAACAATGTCATGGCCAGTTGCTGGTACTATGATGATAGAACCAACTGAAAGTGAGAGTTTATCTGAGCTGGATAGATTTTGTGATACCTTGATTAACATTAAATCAGAAATTGACATGATCAAGTCAGGTAATTTTGATAAAGTTGATAACCCAATAAAAAATGCTCCACACACCGATTTTGAATTAGCTTCAGATGAATGGACACATAAATATTCAAGAGAGCAAGCTGCTTATCCTGCAAAATTTTTGAGAGTAAATAAATTTTGGCCTCCAGTTGCAAGAGTAGACAATGTTTACGGAGATAAAAATATATTTTGTACCTGTCCTAGTATTGACGAATTTAAAGAAGATGCTGCATAAGTTTTAATGAAAATTGGAGTTGTTGGATCAGGCATCTCAGGTCTTAGCGCAGCTTACTATCTTTCAAAAAAACACCAAGTTGATTTATTTGAAAAAGAAGATCATTTTGGGGGTCACTCACATACAATTGATTTATTAATCGATGAAAAAAAAATATCTGTTGATATTGGATTTATAGTTTTTAACCATAAAACTTATCCTAACTTAATTAAATTTTTTGATGAAAATAAAGTTAACATAGAAAAAAGTGATATGTCTTTTGCTGTATCAGTTAAAGATACTAAATTTGAATATTGTGGAAGAGGCCTGAAAGGTATTTTCGCAAATAAATCGAATTTATTTAATAAATCTTTTTTAAAAATGTTTTTTGATATTTTAAAGTTTTATAAAAATTGTGAAAGAATAAATCAATTTGATCAAAAAATTACTTTAGGAGATTATTTAGTTAAAAATAAATTATCTGTTTCATTTATAAATTTTCATTTAATACCAATGGTTTCAGCTATATGGTCTATGCCACCGTATGAAGCTAGTAAAATGCCTTTAAAATTTTTCCTAAAATTCTTCCAAAATCACGGTTTATTCAAATTAAAAAACAGACCGCAATGGTACACAGTTGCCAAAAGAAGCCGGACTTATGTTGCAAAAGTACTTTCAAGCATAAGTGGTGAATATTATAAAAATTATAATGTTAGTAAATTAATAAGAAGATCAAATGGAATTGACTTATATTATGGTGATAAAAGTGAATTCTTTAGTTATGACAAAGTGGTTTTAGCTAGTCACGCAGATCAAGCATTATCAATAATTGATGAGCCAACAAAAGAAGAGCAGGAGATTTTATCTAAGTTTAAATACAGAGAAAATATAGCTGTCATACATACGGATGAAAGTATAATGCCTAATAATAAAGATATATGGAGCTCTTGGAATTCAAGCGTAGATAAAAATAACGTAGAAAATAATTCTATAACTTATTGGTTAAATCTCTTACAAAATTTAGATTTCAATAAAAATATATTTTTAACCTTAAATCCAAATTTCAAAATTAATGAGGATAAAATATTAAAAAAAGTAAATTTTACTCATCCATATTTCGATCAATCAGCACTAGATAACCAAGATAAATTAAAAAGTTTACAAAATAAAAAAAATTTACTTTTTTGTGGGAGTTATTTTGGATATGGTTTTCATGAAGATGGAATTAAATCATCCATTGAAATGATAAAAGCCATAGATGATTAAGAATTCAAAAATTTATACTGGAAAAGTAATACATAAAAGATTCAAACCTAAAGAACATTATTTTAAATATAATGTATTTTCACTATTAATAGATTTAAATGAGCTGGAAGAAATTAACAAATATATAAAATTTTTTTCATACAATAAATTTAATATTATAAGTTTTTATGACAAAGATCATGGAGACAGAGATGGATCCTCGATAAAATTATGGGTTAAAAAAAATCTAGGGAATATTGGAATTATGACAGAGGATGTAAGAATAAAATTGTTATGTTACCCAAGAATCTTTGGTTATGTATTTAATCCCTTAAGCACATATTTTATATATAACAAGCACTCAGAATTAATTTCTATTTTTTATGAGGTAAAAAATACCTTCGGTGAGCAACATACATATATTTTTAAAGCTCACGATGCAAAAACAGTTCAAAATAAATGTAAAAAAAAATTTTATGTTTCGCCATTTATAGAGATGGATTGTGAGTACCATTTTAAAACACTTAATCCAAGAGAACAACTATCAGTAGTAATTAACCAGAATGATAAAGATGGTAAACTTTTGTTTGCCTCTCAAGATGGCATATCGAAGGATTTTAATAATAAAAATTTAATATTATCTTATTTAACTCACCCGTTAATGACTTTTAAGATCATTGGAGCTATTCATTATGAAGCATTTAAATTATGGGCAAAAAGAATAAAACTCATAGCAAAAAAGATTAAATTAAAAAATAATATTACAATTGAAAGTAAATGAATTTAAATAATTGGTCAGATAAAATTGTTTTTAGTTCACTAAAATTAATTAAAAAAGGACATCTTATTCTGACAAATTATGATGACGAGAAATATTTATTTGGTGATCCAAGTCAAAAGCTTAAAGTAAAAATTAAAATAAACAAACCTGGATTAACTTATCAAATTGTTAAAAGCGGCAGCATAGGACTTGCAGAAGCTTACATGCGTGGTGATTTTGAGACAGATGATTTAACAAATTTAATTGAATTAACAGCTAAAAACATAAATCTAGTATACAAATTTTCAGGATTATTAGATTTTTCGTTATTCAATAAAATAAAAAATTTCCTTTTAAAAAATAATAAATCAAGAAGTAAAAAAAATATTTCAAAACACTACGATTTGGGAAATGAATTTTTCTCTTTATGGCTTGATCCAACCTTAACTTATTCAAGCGCCATTTTTGATCAAAAGGACAATGATTTGGAGAAGGCACAAATTAACAAGTATAAAAAATTAGTTGAATTAATTAAACCAAAATCAGGAAATAAAATTTTAGAAATAGGATGTGGTTGGGGCGGTTTTGCAGAATATGTAGGTAAAAATCATGATGTAAAACTTGATTGTATAACAATTTCAAAAAAACAATTTGAGTATGCATCAAATCGAATTTTTAAAAATGGTTTAAATGAAAAAATTAATATTCAATTTAAGGATTATAGAGATGTAAAACAAAAATATAATTCAATTGCATCAATAGAGATGATAGAGGCTGTTGGACAAAATTATTTACAAAATTATTTTAATACAATTAAGACGAATCTCGTTAGAGATGGCAGTGCAGCTATACAAGCTATAACAATAGATGATAATTTATTTGATAGATATAAAACTAAAGAAGATTTTATTCAAAAGTATATTTTTCCTGGTGGTTTCTTACCTTCAAAAAAAAAATTATACGATTTGTCAAAAAATAATGGTTTAGCTATCAATCAATATAATTCTTATGGACTCCATTATTCGAATACACTTAAAATTTGGCGTGATGAATTTTTTAAAAAATGGGAAGAGATCTCTAAGCAAGGATTTGATAATAAATTTAAAAGAATGTGGCATTTTTATTTATCTTATTGTGAAGCAGGGTTTAAATCAAAAAATATAGATTTGATCCAATTCTCATTACAAAACAGATAAGATCTTTATGATTATTTTTTCTAATATTAAATCAATTTTATTGATAATTTTTTTTGGATTGATTACAAGTTGTTCAAGTAATCAATCTATGAAACCTCAAGATTTTAAAGACAAAAAACCAAGACTTATAATAGAAGAATATTTGTCAGGTAATGTAAAAGCATGGGGTATTCTTCAAAACAGATCAGGTAAAGTTACAAGACAATTTTCAGCAACTTTAAATGGAAATTGGGATGGGAAGAAACTTATGTTAGATGAGAAATTTAATTGGGATGATGGGGAAGTACAAGACAGACAATGGCATATCACAAAACTAGATGAACATAATTATGAAGGCACAGCTTCTGATGTGGTTGGAAAAGCAAAAGGATATTCTTATGGCCCTGCATTTAAATTTGAATATGTTTTATTAGTCCCTGTAAAAGGAAAAGAGATAAAAATTACCTTTGATGATTGGATATTTATGCAGGATGAAAAAGTTGCAATCAACAGAGCAAAAATGACAAAATTCGGTTTTAAAGTTGCTGAACTAACTGTTTTTTTTGTTAAGGAATAATTATTTTTTTTGAAACTTAGTTAGCTTTTTTACAAGATAAAAATATATCTTGTATGGCAAAATACTAAAAAATTTCAGTGTTAAAGTTAATTCTTTTGGAAAATGTATTTCAAAATTATTTTTCTTTGTTAATCCATCATAAATTTTTTCTGCAGCATACTCAGGAGTTTTTAAAAAAGGCATTTTAAAATCATTCTTATCAGTCATAGGTGTCTTAATAAAACCAGGGGAAACTAAGGAAACTCGTACATTAAATCTGCCAAAATCAAAATAAAGACTTTCTGCAAGATTATTTAAAGCAGACTTTGACGGGCCATACCCTGTTGAATTAGGCAAACCCCTGTAGCCTGCAATAGAAGATACAATTACAATTGCACCATCTTTCTTGTCTTTGTAATATTGTTCAACAGCTTTAATAGAATTAACAGTTCCAAAAAAGTTTACTCGAAATACATTTTCAATTTGCTCAACGTCTATATCCTTTTCTTTTTTTGGGTCCCATGTTCCAGTTGAAAAAAAGCAGATATCAACTCCTCCAAACTTTTCAAGAATTTGATCAAAAATAATCTTACAATCATTTTTATTCGTTACATCTAAACTAAAATCATAAATATTTTCAAACTTTTCTGATAATTCTTTTAGTAAATTTTCACGTCTTGCAGATATAGCAACATTCCATCCTTCATCAGCAAATTTGATGGCTAATGCTTTTCCAATTCCAGTGCTACCTCCAGTGATCCAAATTGTTTTTTTCATAATATTCTGTTGTATAGTATTTAAATGCTTAAAAATAAATTTATATCTTTATTTCTATTTTTAATTGTTACATTTACCGCATCTTTTACAGGAGGTATTTTAACAATTAAATTCAAAGATCCTTGGTATTCTCTATTAAACAAACCATTTTTCAATCCACCAGACTGGATATTTGCACCAGTATGGACAATCTTGTATTTTTTAATGGCCCTAGCAATTTGGAACATTTGGATAAAAAGTAATAAGCTAAACTTAGTTTATTTATATTTTATTCATCTAATATTTAACACAACTTGGAGTATCGTTTTTTTTGGGTTTAAAAATATAGAACTAGCTTTAATAAATTTAATTGTGATAATTTTATTCATTGTAATTTTGTTTCTAAAATATAAAGATATAAGTAAGTTTAGTGCATATTTAATGATACCTTATTTTTTATGGTGTAGTTGTGCACTTATATTAAATTTTAATTTAATGATTTTAAATTAGTTATGGATGATGTAGTCGTTATTGGTGGTGGTATTATTGGTGCTGCAACTGCTTACTTTTTATCTAAGGAAGGCAGAAAGGTAAAAGTCATTGAAAGAGACCCAAGTTATAAAACTGCTTCTTTCCCTTTATCACTAGGAGGATTTAGAAGACAATTTTTTCAAAAAGAAAATATTTTACTGGGAAAATTTGCTAAAGAATTCATATTCAGTATACCTGAATTGTTAAAAACTGAAAAAAATCCAAATCCAACAGCAAGTATGGTACCAAATGGATATCTACTTATGTTTGGTCCAGAACATGCCGAAGAACAATATAGAGCTCTCGAAAATCATAAAGCTTGTGATGCAGGTACAAAAAATATTAAGGGGTCAGAACTTACTAATGTATTTCCTTATATAAACAATGAAGGAATTGAAACAGCGACTTTTACAGATAATAAAAGCGAAGGGTGGATCGATCCTTTTCTTTTTCATAGCGCACTAAAGTCAAAGGCAATTGATCTTGGAGCAGAATTTATCAAAGGGGAAGTAAAGTCTCTTTCTGAGATAAACGCCAAAACAATCGTTTCAGCTGCAGGGTGTTGGACAAAAGAATTATTGGAAGACATTCCAGTAGTTCCGCAAAAACACACAGTTTTTAGAGTTAAGTGTCCAAAACATATTCCAGAAATGCCATTAACAGGAGATCTTACTACGGGAGTTTATTGGCGACCTGAGGGAAAAGAATATCTAGCTGGATCACCAATATCAGTCTTTGATGCAGATGATCTAGAACCAGCCTGGAACGATTTTGAGGAATTAGTATGGCCGGCTCTAGCTAAAAGAATCTCCATTTTTGAGGAATTAAAACTAACTGGTGGTTGGGCAGGGTATTATGATTGTAATAAATTAGATAATAATGCTGTGGTTGGAAAGCATCCAAAATACGAAAACGTTTATATGGCTTCAGGTTTTACCGGAAGAGGATTAATGCAAGCTCCAGGCATAGGAAGAGCTTTAACAGAATTAATTACAACAGGAAGTTATCAAACAATTGACATCAGCGTATTTGCTGTTGAGAGAGTTTTGCAAAGTAATGCAAGACCTGAGCCTTACGTATTATAATTTCTTAATAAATGTTCCTAACACTCCATTAAATATTGAAACAGAAAAGATAATTACCTGTCCTTTAAATGAGTAAAAATCAAAAGAGGGATAAAAACTAATTGCGACGCTGAAAAAAATGTAAGTGATTAAAAAAGGTCGATAAAATTTTTTTAATTTATTAAGGAACATTACATAAAGTTATATCCTATTCTTAAAGCAACAAAAATAACTAGCAATGATGTAATTAAAGCAAGAATTTTTGTTGGAAATATTTTTATATTTAAAAAATTACCAATTTGACCACCAATTAAAACAGCTACTAATAAAATAATATAATTTTTGATTTCACTAATTTCTATACTTTTTGTTATCTGACCCAGAATCCCTAAAACTGAATTTATTAAAATAAATAAAGATACCATTATTGTAATATTCTTTGGGTTTGCTGCACGAAATAAATACAATATAGGACTTAAAAATATTCCTCCTCCAATACCCACTAAACCAGAAACAAAACCTAACACTATACCTATAGGAATTGAAAAATAGATAGCTAAAGATTTATATTTTTTTGAGTTATTTCCGTAAGATCTAAAATTAAATAACAACAAAATTCCTGCAATACCTAAAACAAAAAATAATATTATTTCAAAAATATCTTTTTCAATATTTAGAGAACCTCCTATAAATGCAAAAGGAATAGATCCGATTAAATATGGTATAAGTAACCTAAAATTTAAATTTCCTGCTCTTATATAATTAATTGAATTTCCTGAAACTACAATAATATTACAGGTTAAAGCTATTATTGGAAAGATAGAGTATGGAACGCCCCAAAGAAGTAACAATGCAAGATAAGTAGAGCCACCACCAAAACCTACACTTGAATATATTATAGCAGTTACAAAAAATAAAATAGGTAATATAATCATCCAATTATTATGAAAGTAAATATAGCACTATTAACAGTAACAGATACAAGAACTTTAAAAACAGACAAATCTGGAAATATTCTTGTAAAAAAAATAAATAAGGCTGGTCATAATTTAGTTGAAAGAGAAATTTGCAAAGATAGTAAAAAAGATATTAAAAAAATTTTAAAGATCTGGATAAAAATTAAAAAAATTGATGTAATTATTACAACTGGTGGAACAGGATTAACTGGAAGAGATATTACTCCAGAAGCAGTTGATGATATAGCAGATAAAAAAATACCAGGTTTTGGTGAAATATTTAGATATATAAGTCTGTCTACAGTTGGCACATCTTCTATTCAATCAAGGGCATGTGCAGTACTTGCGAATGGAAAGTATATATTTGCACTTCCAGGTTCTTCAGGAGGCGTAAAAGACGCTTGGGATAAAATTCTTGTTCATCAACTAAATATCAAACACAAACCATGTAATTTTGTGGAGTTATTTCCAAGATTAAAAGAGAAATAATTACTTTTGGTATTTCTCTTTCCATTCAGTATAAGGCATACCATAAACATGTTCTCTAGCATCTGGATCTGAAATCTCTATTCCTTTTTTTTTAGCTTCTTCGCGATACCATTTAGAAAGGCAATTTCTACAAAACCCAGCAAGATTCATAAGATCAATGTTTTGAACATCTTTTCTCTCTCTTAAATGTTCTATAAGTCTACTAAATGCAGCAGATTGTAACTCATTCTTAATTTTTTCATCCATTATACAAATATAGTCTTTTAATAAAAAATATGAATAAAAATATACTAAGTAACTGATTTTTTCTTAAATATAAATTTAATAAAATTTAATCTTAATGTTAAAAGGGTTATTAGAATTATTAAGTATATCAATGGCTCAAAAAAAATAGTCTTAGATAACCAGATAAAATGTAGAACAGCAAAAATACCAATTAAATACGATAGCCTGTGAATTTTTTTCCAGTTTTGTTTTAAGATAAGTACCATTTTTTGATTTGAGGTAATAGCAAGAGGCAACATCAAAAGCCATGCAGCAAATCCTATAAAAATAAATTTTTTGTTCAAAACATCATCAATAATCGGATCTAAATTAAACTGATAATCAAAACCAATGTAAGTAAGCAAATGTAAAGTTCCATAAAAAAAAGCGAATAATCCCAACATTCTTCTATACTTTATCCAAGCTAAAATTTTTGTAATATTTTTAAGAGGTGTCATTGCTAGAGACAGTAAAATAAATCTTAAAGTCCACTCTCCTGTATGATGAGTTACTTGTTTTACTGGTTCTGCTCCAAGTTTATTAAATAAAATTTGATAAGCTATTATTATAAAAGGAACTAAACACAATACAAAGATTGTGGGTTTGAAAATTTTTATCATTTAATTAAAAATTTTTTCTTAAATCCATTCCATCATAGAGACCGGCAACTTCATCCCCATAACCATTAAACATCAATGTTTTAATTCTTGGTGAGTATATATTCTCACCAATTACTCTTTCAGTCGCTTGAGACCATCTTGGGTGTGATACATTAGGATTAACATTAGAATAAAAACCATACTCGTTTGGTGAAGCATTCATCCAAGACGAGACAGGCATTTTTTCAACAAATTTTATATTAACAATTGCCTTGGCACTTTTAAATCCATATTTCCATGGCACTATCAATCTTAAAGGTGCACCGTTTTGATTTGGTAATTCTTTTCCATAAAGACCAGTAACCATTATCGTTAATGGATGCATAGCTTCATCGATTCTCAAACCTTCTTTATATGGCCAATTCAATACTGGAAATCTTTGTCCTTTCATTTGATCTGGATCATATACAGATGTAAATTTTACAAATTTAGCTTTAGATGTTGGCTTAACTTTTTTTAATAGTTTATTGAGTGGAAAACCTAACCATGGTACTACCATCGACCAGCCTTCAACACATCTAAATCTGTATATTCTCTCTTCACTTGGGATCATATTTTTAATTTCCTCAACAGACAGCGTAATTTCGTTTTCAACTTCCCCATCAATTTTAATATCCCATGGGTTTGTAATAAAATCTTTTGAGTTTTTATGAGGATCAGACTTACTTGTCCCAAATTCGTAATAGTTGTTGTATGTAGTTGCAAATTTATAAGGAGTTATTTTCCGTTCTGTTTCAGGGGTATACGATAAAGCAGACGTAATTATATTTTGAGAAGTGAAAGCAGTTCCAGTTACAATACCCATTTTCTTAAGGAATTCTCGTCTATTAATATAAAAACTTTCAGGAGTTATTTCCGAAGATTTAAATTTATGCAATTTCATGTTGTTAACGAAATACCTTTGAGCCATTCACTGTCCTCATTTTCATAATGTTCTTTTTTCCATATAGGTGATCTTTTCTTTATTTCTTCAATAATAAATTTTGAAAGTCGATATGCCTCATCTCTATGTTTACAAGCTACTCCAATTAGTATGCTTTTTTCAGAAAGTTTGAGGTGACCCTTTGCATGTTCAATAAAAACAGCTTTATTTTTAATTCCAAGTTTTTGCTCTGTCTCGTTATAAATTTCCTTAAAACTTTTTATTACCATTGAGTCTTTTGCATCGTAGGTAATCCCATTAACTTTTTTATTTTCGTTACTATCCCTAACAACTCCAACAAAATAAATTACAGCACCAAATTTTTCCGATTTTAAAAAATGTTCAGCTCTGGAAATTTCGATATTTTCAATTGAAGAGTCTATAATTTTTGCGTGAAGCATTAACCACCTCCAATTGGTGGAATAATTCCAATTATTTGATTTTTATTCAAAATCTGGTTTTCTTTTATTAATTGATCTTTATCTGAGCAAAATGCTGAACTTTTTATAATTTCTTTATATTTAAAATTTCCATCAAATTTATTATCAACATGCTCACAAAGTTTTTTTTTAATATCAATTATTTTACAAGATTTTGAAAAACTAAACTCTAAATATTTTGTTTTACTGAATTCTCTAGCAGCTCCATATAACTCAACAGATATTTTCATTAATTAAATATCTCTTTTAAAAAATCTGGTAATCCATCTGGATTTTTCCATAATCCTTTTTTTCCACCTTCTTTAATTAATAATTTTATATCAGAAATTTTTAAATGTGGATTTACTATCTTGCTTAAATCATAAATAGTTATTAGAGCGCTATTTACTCCCATTATTGCTTCCATCTCTACACCAGTTTTAGAAAATGTTGAGACAACACAAAAAACATCAAGTGAAAAAGTTTTATCATCCAATATAATTTTTGTTGAAATATGATCAATTGAAAGAGGGTGGCATAATGGAATAATTTCACTCGTTTTTTTTACACCTAATATGGCTGATACCTCTGCTAAAGAAATAGGGTCCCCCTTAGGCATTTGATTGGATTTAATTAATGAAAAAACTTTTTCACCAACATAAATTTTCCCTGTCGCTAGTGCTCTTCTAAAAGTTTCTTTCTTTGAGGACACATCTACCATTTTATATGAATTTTTTTGGAACAATTCCTCAGCCCAATCTCTCAAATCATTTTTTTTAATTATTTTTAAATTTTTCATCATCCCCCAGTTACTGACAAGTTATTAGTTAAACCAGTTTCTCCAAGTTCTAAGTAATGAGATTCTTTTTTAAAATTTAATTGTTTCAAAATTAAATCCTTTAATTCTTCAGTTTGGTCATCTCTTTGAATTAAGTGTCTTATGTTTATTCCTGTATTACCAAACAAACACAATCTTAAGTCTCCTCTAGATGTAATTCTCAATCTGTTGCAAGATTTACAAAAATCTTTTGAATAAGGAGCAATAACTCCAAATTTTCCATTAAATTCTGGATTTATGTAATTTTTAGATGGACCAGCATCTTTACCTAGAGTTTGTATTATCCAATGATTTTTAATTAAAAAGTCAGTGAATACTTTTGAAGAAATATGATATTTTTTAAAATAATCTGAGTTATCGCCTGTTTGCATCAATTCTATATATCTAAAATCTACTTGATTTAATTTTATGTAATTAGACCATTGCTTAAAATCTTTATCATTACTGTTTACCCCTTTTAAAAGAACAGCGTTAATTTTAATATTTTTAAAATTTAGTTTTTGTAGTTTTTCAATACCTTTTAAAATCTCATTTAATCGATCATGTCCTGTAATTTTATGAAACTTATTTTTATCTAAGCTATCAATACTTATATTAATTCCATCTAAACCACTTTCCACAAGCTGTTCTGCAAATTTGTCAAGTTTATATCCATTAGTAGTGATTACAGTTTTATTTATTCCTGAACTATTTTTTATTACTTTTACAATTTCATAAAAATCTTTTCTAATTGTAGGTTCTCCACCAGTTAATCTAATCTTACTTACTCCCAATTCTGATAAACCTTTAGCTAATCTTTTAATTTCTTCTAAACTTAAAAAAGTTCTATTGTCACTTTTGTCAATTTTGAAACCATTAGGTAAACAATAGCCGCATTTAAAATTACATACATCTGTTATGGATAATCTTATGTAGGGGAATTTTCTGCCAAATTTGTCTTTTAATAATTCCATACTTAGATAATCATAGTTTTATAACTAAATTCAATAAGTCTTTTTTCAATTCAAAGTTGAATTCAAAATAACACATTTACAAGATCAAATTAACAGTCTTAAATTAACTTATTATAAATTCGGATTTAAAAAATTATTCAGTCTTCAATCTCTTTTAAATTCAAAAACGACTGAAATAAATAAGTTAATTTCGGATTTATATACTTAATGTACTTAACTTAGGGAGGAAATAATGAGTGCAGAAGCATTGAAAGTGTCGTCAGCTCTAGACACATCTCATTTAAAAGTAAAATTTCCATTTAAAGCTAAATATGGAAACTACATAAATGGGAAATTTGTAGAGCCTTTATCAGGCAAATATTTTGATAATCCAAGCCCGATATCGAACGAGATTATCTGTTCTGTTGCAAGATCAAATGAAAAAGATGTTGAAGCAGCATTAGATGCGGCTCACGCAGCGTTTAAAGAATGGGGAAAAACAGATATTACAACTAGATCTGTTATTCTTAACAAGATAGCAGATGTTCTTGAACAAAATAAAGACATGCTAGCTGTGGCTGAGTGTTTAGATAATGGTAAACCAATTAGAGAATGTATGGCAGCAGACATGGCTTTAGTGATAGATCATTGGAGATATTTTGCTGGAGTAATTAGAGCTGAGGAAGGCTCAGTTGCTGAAATCAGTAACTCGCAATACTCTTACAATATACCAGAACCTTTAGGAGTAGTTGGCCAGATAGTACCATGGAATTTTCCATTGTTAATGGCAACATGGAAATTAGCTCCAGCACTTGCAGCAGGAAACTGTTCAGTTTTAAAACCAGCTGAACAAACTCCAGCTTCAATTATGGTAATGATGGAACTTATTGGAGATTTATTACCTCCAGGAGTTGTGAACATTGTAAGTGGTTTCGGTTTAGAAGCAGGTAAACCTTTAGCATCGTCAAAAAGAGTTGCTAAAGTTGCATTCACCGGTGAAACAACAACTGGAAGATTAATTATGCAGTATGCTGCACAAAACATTATTCCAATTACACTTGAGTTAGGTGGTAAATCTCCTAACATTTTCTTTGAGGACATCATGGATAAAGATGATGATTTTTTAGATAAGTGTGTTGAAGGTTTTGTAATGTTCAATCTTAATCAAGGTGAAGTTTGTACTTGTCCAAGTAGAGCATTAGTCCAAGAATCTATTTATGATAAATTCATGGAAAAATGTATCGCGAGAACTAAAGCCGTTGTTCAAGACAATCCATTAAAAATGGAAACAATGATTGGGGCACAAGCCTCAGTTGAGCAAATGGAAAAAATCAAATCTTACTTAGATCTTGGTAAAAAAGAAGGTGCTAAAGTTCTAGCAGGTGGAGAAGTTGGTAAACTTAATAGTGGATTGGAAAAAGGAAATTATATTCAACCAACTATTTTTGAAGCTGACAACTCAATGAGAATTTCTCAAGAAGAAATTTTTGGACCTGTTGTATCTGTAATTAAATTTAAAGATGAAGCAGAGGCATTAGAAATTGCTAATGATACTCTTTATGGTTTAGGTGCAGGTGTTTGGACTAGAAATGGTAATATTGCTTACAGAATGGGTAGAGCAATACAGGCAGGAATAGTATGGACTAACTGTTACCATGCATACCCAGCCCACTCTCCATTTGGCGGTTACAAACAATCAGGAGTTGGTAGAGAAACTCATAAAATGATGCTTAATCATTACAGACAGAATAAGAACTTACATGTCTCTTATGCTGAGAAAAAATTAGGCTTCTTTTAATCAATAATATATACTGGCCCATGATTCTAAATCATGGGCCGTACTTTAAAAATGAAAGTATCTGCAACAAATTCAGCGTTAAACTTGTTATCTGAACTCCAAGAAAGATATGGTGAAAAATTAATGTTTCATCAATCTGGTGGATGCTGCGATGGTAGTGCACCTATGTGTTTTCAGGAGGGTGAATTTCCTTTAGGTGATAATGATGTAAAATTGGGAGAAATTGGGGGAGTGCCTTTTTACATGAATGGTGATCAGTATGAAAAATGGAAACATACTGATCTAACAATTGACGCTGTTAAAGGAATAGGTGGAATGTTCTCATTGGATAATGGAACAGGTCGCAGATTCCTGACTAAATCAGAAATCTGCCTAGTTGTAGATAACGACGAAAAAAAATAATTATCTATTGTCCTGGTGGTTTGTAACCTATCTGACTCGCTTTAGTCGTTGCTTTCGTAAAGTCGATTGCCTCTAACATTGTCATATTTTTAACAGCGCCAGATGCTTCAACAACTAATTTAATAGCAGCGAAATTTTCAAACGTTCCAATATCAGTCACAACAATAAAATCATATGAACCTCTAACAATGTCCATACTATGAATTGTTCCACCAACTGCTTTTGTTAATTGTTCTACAACTGCTTTTCTATCACTTGTAGGATCCTTCATGAAACCTTGAAAAGCTTTTTCTGTGTAATTGCCCATTATATATGCTTTCATTATAACTCCTTTTTTTTAAAAAATATTTTAACCTAAAAAATTAAATTTTAAAAATTTTCAGAGAAGTTTTTTAGTTTCTTACAATTTCAGCTTGTTTTTCGGATGGAGAAATTTCTGTTTTAAATTTATTTGATATTTTTTGAACTTGAACTGCAGAAACTTTATATTCTGCACATTTAGTCTCTTCATCTTTACCATCACCTGTAACCATATTTACCATGTGTTCTGGAAAATGGAAAGTTGTGAATACAATTCCCTCTTTTACTTTGTCTGTTACTTCAACTTT
>CACMRY010000001.1 GCA_902616205.1 uncultured Pelagibacteraceae bacterium | reverse complement strand
GAAAAAAATAAATTTGAGAAGTAAACAAACATACATAAAAAATAAATAAGTTTAAAAAAATAAATGAATTTTTTTTATTCCTTTTAAATATATTTTTTAAAATATTTGAAAATTCAAAAATTAGAATTGATGAAATAATTAACAAGCTTAAAATTAATACGATATTATTATAAATAGAATATAAAGCGATTATTGATAATGGAAATGATGTTAAAATCCTTTTATTTAAATTGCTCATTATATTGCGCCAAAATTTCTTTTAATCCGATTAAATTTATTTAATATTTTATTAAAATCATTTTTTTTAAAATCTGGCCAAAGCTTCTTAACAAAAAAAATTTCTGTATAATTAATTTGCCATAATAAGAAATTACTTAATCTATTGGTATTCCCAGTTCTAATTAGAATTTCAGGATCTGGTATATTTTTTGTATATAAATTATTTGATATAAGATTTTCTGTAATTTTTTTTTTTTTATTAATATTTATTTTTTTAAAAGCATTAATTAATTCTTGCCTTGAACCATAGTTAAGAGCAATATTAATTTGGATTAAAGTATTATTATTTGTTTTTCTTTCAACTTTTTGAAGTTTTGTTTTTAAACCTTTAGGGAATCTACTTATATCTCCAAGAACTTTAATTTTAATATTTTTATTTTTCAAATTATCTAATTCTTTATCAATATAATTTTCTAACAAATTTAGTAAAAAATTAATTTCAATTTTTGGTCTTTTCCAATTATCGGATGAAAAAGTATATAAAGTTAAGAATTTAATTTTTTTTTTAATTGATTGATTGATTACTTCTTCTACTCTAATAATTCCTTTTTTATGACCTAAGTTTCTTGAATTTTTTTTTTTCAAACCCCATCTGCCATTACCATCCATAATTATGGCTACATGTTTAGGTCCTATCATATTGTCATTATATCTTTTTCTTTAGATATAACTTTATCATCAATTAATTTGATATTTTTGTCAGTAAATTCTTGAATAATTTTTTCATTCTTTTTTACTTCATCCTCTGAAATTTCTTTATTTTTTAAAATTTTTTTTAAATCATCATTTGCCTCTCTCCTAATATTTCTAATTGAAACCTTGCATTTTTCACCCATTGATTTAACTATTTTTTTTATTTCATTTCTTCTCTCTTCACTTAAATCAGGAACTGGCAATCTAATTAGCTGACCATCAATTTGAGGATTAAGCCCAAGTTCGGACTTATTTATTGCAGTATCAATAAGATTAACATTATTAATGTCCCAAACTTGTATATTTATTGTTCTTGGTTCAGGTGTTGTAATACTAGCTAACTGGTTGATTGGCATTTGTTGCCCGTATACATCGACTTTAACAAGATCAAGCATACTTGCATTTGCCCTTCCGGTTCTTAGAGATGATAATTCTTTGCTAAAAACATCTAGAGTTTTAGTCATTTTCTCATCGTATTGAGATGAATTGAACATTATTCTCCTATTTTTATTCTAGTAAATTCTTTTATTTTTAGATTCGGTATATTTATTTCAGTTAATATATCTTTAACTTTTTTCTTTGGCTCCATTACCCAATCTTGTGTCATTAAACTATTTTCTTCTTTAAATTTATTAATTTTACCTAAACTAATTTTTTTTGCAATTTCCTCTGATTTTCCAGAGTTTTTTAACTCCTCTGAAATTAATTCCTGCTCTTTTTGAATTATATCCTCTTTTATTTCATCAGAGTTTAAAGCAATCGGATTTGATGCTGCAATATGCATTGAGAGCTGTTTTCCAAAAGATTTTATTTGATCATTATCTTCAGAAGTTTCAATAGAAACTACAACGCCTAATTTTGAAACATTATCTTTTATAACTGAATGTTGATAAATGAAATTTTGTGAATTTGAATTTTCTATTGTAGATGTTTTGCCAATTGTAATTTTTTCACCAATTTTAGCAATTAGAGCAACTAAATTTTCTTCAACAGTTTTTCCATTAACCATAGCTGATTTATTTAATTGATCTTTATCTGATGAGCATTGGTTATTTATTTCGCTCAATTCTTTTACAAAGTTTAGGAAATCATTATTTTTTGCAACAAAGTCAGTTTCGCAATTAACTTCAATTAGTGAAGTTTTTTTGGAGTTACCGCTTACTACTATAACTCCTTCTTTAGCATCTCTTGACATTTTTTTTGATGCTTTTGCAATACCTTTGACTCTTAGAATTTCAGCAGCCTTATCTAGGTTACCGTTAGATTCTTTTAACGCAGCATTGCAATCTTTAAATCCCGCACCTGTTGATTGTCTCAATTTTTTAATATTTTCAATATCACTCATTTTTATTATTTTTTTGTTAAATTATTAATTAAGTATTATATTTTTATTTTCCTTTGATGATCTCTCACCAATATCTATTTTTTTTTCTTCAGATTTAGTCTCTACTTCTTTTGGCAAATCCTTTTTTGCATTATTAATAGTTTCTTTTAATAAATTACAATAAAGGTCAATAGATCTTCTTGCGTCGTCATTTCCTGGAATTGGAAAATCAATACCGTCAGGGTTAGAATTTGTATCTAGTATTGCTACAATTGGAATTCCTAACTTAATGGACTCTTTAATTGCAAGTGATTCATAATTAGTATCTATGATAAAAACCAGATCAGGAACTTTTTTCATTTCAGCTATTCCACCTAAAGATCTCTGTAGCTTGTCTCTTTGACCACTCATCTTCAGAAGTTCTTTTTTAGTGAAACCTCTATTTTCTGATGAAAGATCTAAATTAATTTTATTTAATTTTTTTATGGAATTAGAGATGGTCCCCCAGTTTGTTAACATTCCCCCAAGCCATCTATAATTTACATAATATTGATCAGTATCTTTTGCTAATTCTGCAATAGCTTCTGAAGCTTGTTTCTTTGTTGATATAAAAAGTATTTTTCCATTATTTGAAATAGTTGAATATACTTTTTCCAATGCAACATTGGTTAATTCTAATGTTTGTGTTAAATCAATTATATGTATTGAATCTCTTTTTCCAAAAATGTATTTTTTCATTTTTGGATTCCATCTTAATGTTTTGTGACCAAGATGAACGCCAGCTTCTAATAGTTGTTCGATTGTAAGATTAGGTATTTTCATATTTATTCCCGGTTATGCCACCACAATTATCGCCCCAAAGGGACCGGAGGTATAAAACCAAAAATTGTGTGCGTGTTAATTTGAGAAGTAAATACAAGCTTAAAATATAATTTCAAGAATTATTTTTAATCTAGTATTAAATTTTCCTTAATTTTTAGTGAATTTAGCTGCTTGAGGTCAATTTTCCTTTTATCTTTTAAATCAAAAATTAACTTATTTTGTTTATTCTGTAATTCGAATTTAATTGATGTTCTGCCTTCATCTTTTTTCAGGTGTTTAATTTTCTGCAATTCATATAAGTCATTAAATTTAAGTTTTAATAAATCAATTGGCTTATTAATTACATCTTTTAATGTGATAATTTTTTTAACATTAATTTTTTTTTGTGTTTTTTTTTCATCGATATAATTTTTCATTAAAGTCAACATTAGAGAATTTCCCTCTATTAAAACTTCACGGTTAATTTCAAAAATATCTGAAAAAATAAATAATTCAAAAACACTATTCAAGTCTGAAAATTTAATTATTGCATAGGATGTTCCTTTTTGTGTTTTTTTTTCTTGGACTTTTAATACTGTACAGGCAATATTAGAACTCAATAAATTTTCGTCATTTTGGAAATTATCATAACTTACAATATTGTATTGATCGAATATAGATTTATATTGATTTAAAGGATGATCAGAAATGTAAAAACCTAATGTCTCAAACTCTTTTGTAAGTCTAATATCAATTTTCCAATCTTCAATATCATCAAGAATATTTTCTTCATTACTAAGTTTATCGTCAAACAAATCAAATTGATTAACTTGTTTATTTTCAAAATAATTTTTTGATTTTAATATAATATTTGGAATAGAATTATAAATTGATTGTCTATTATCATTTAAATTATCAAAGGCACCTGCTCTAACTAAACCTTCTAACTGAAGTTTGTTTATATCCTTAGGATCAACTCTTTTTATAAAATCAGATAAGTTTTTATACTCTCCATTGGTTTCTCTTTCTTTAACTATATTTGAAATTGCTTCATAACCAACGTTTTTAATTGCGCCAAGAGCATAAAAAAACTGTTTACCATTTGATGTGAAATCTGAAAAACATTTATTTATATCTGGTCTAACAATTTCAATATTTAATCTTTTTAATTCCTCATAAAATTCACTTAATTTTTTTTGATTTGATAATTCCATTGACATTGATGCTGCAAAAAACTCATGAGTATAATATGTTTTTAAATATGCTGTTTGGTAGGCAATTACTGCATATGCTGCTGCGTGACTTTTGTTAAACCCATATTCGGCGAAAGGTTCTATTTTAAGAAAAATGCCTGCTGCAATGTCTTTAGTTATGCCATTTTTGAATGCTCCTTCTACAAATCTTTGTTTTTGTTTTTCAAGCTCAGCTCTTTTCTTTTTTCCCATTGCTCGTCTTAGAATATCTGCTTCACCAGCTGTAAAACCAGATAAAGCTTGTGCTATTTGCATAACTTGTTCTTGATAAATTATTACTCCATAAGTTGGTTTTAAAATTTCTTCTAATCTTGGATGAAGATAATCAGGTTCTCTTAGTCCATGTTTGCAATCATTATAGATTGGTATGTTGCTCATTGGTCCTGGTCTATAAAGAGCAACTAAAGCAATAATATCTTCTAATCTATTTGGCTTCATATGCATTAAAGCATCTTTCATACCTGAACTTTCAAGCTGAAATAGCCCAACCGTTTTTCCACTAGATAATAAATCGTATACTTTTTGATCTTCGTAATTAATTTTATCTATTTTAAAATTTGGATCTTTTTCATTAACTAGTTTTTGCGTTTTATCTATTACTGTTAAAGTTTTTAAACCTAAAAAATCAAATTTTACCAATCCAGCATTTTCTGCAGAATACATGTCAAATTGTGTAGAAGGTAATAGTAGATCTGATGCAGAATCTTTATATAATGGTGTAGTTTCAGTTAATTTTTTATCTGCTATAACAACGCCCGCTGCATGCGTTGCAACGTTTCTATTCAAGCCTTCTAATTTTAGTGATAATTCTATAAGTCTACTAACTCTCTTATCATCCTGTATTAATTTTTGAAGTCTTGGCTCGACATTAATACATTCCTGTAAATTTAATGGTCTTGAGGGGTCAAATGGAATCATTTTACAAATGCTATCTATAAAACCATAGGGCAATCCTAATACCCTACCTACGTCTCTGATGACCATCCTTGCCTTTAATTTACCAAAAGTAATTATATGAGCTACGCTATTAGAATATTTTTTTGTTAAGTATTCAAAAACTAGATCTCTTTTTTCCTCACAAAAATCTATATCAAAATCTGGCATTGAAATTCTATCTGGATTTAAAAATCTCTCAAAAATCAAATTAAACTTAATTGGATCGATATCTGTAATTGAAAGACACCAGGCAACTAAAGAGCCTGCTCCAGACCCTCTTCCTGGTCCAACTGGAATATTATTATTTTTTGCCCATTTAATATAATCAGAAACTATTAAAAAATAACCAGAATAATTCATTTTGGTTATAATGCTGATTTCATGATCTAATCTTATTTTATATTTTTTATAATCATCATTAGTATTTAATTCAGTTTCATTTATATTGAAGATTTTTTCAAATTTTTCTTTAAGACCATTTAAGGATTCGTTTAGTAGTGCTTGGTTTGTATCAATATTATTATCTGAGATATTTGGCAAAATTGGCTTTGATGGCAATGGTCTATAATTACATCTGTATGGAAGACTAAAATTATTTTCAAGTGCCTCTGGAAGATCTTTGAACAATTCTATCATTTCATCAGAACTTTTTAAGTAATGATTATTAGAAAGCCTTTTTCTATTACCATCATTGACATATGTTTTTTGTCCAATACACATTAAAGCGTCATGAGCTTCATGCATTGATTTATCGATATAAAAAACTTCGTTAGAAGCAATAATTGGTAAATTTAAATTTTTAGATTGCTCTAAATTATAACTTTCAAATTGTTTTTCATTAGCATCATTGTGTCTTTGTATTTCTATATAAAAATTGTCAGCAAAGTTTTCTGAAAAAGCTTTATAAATACTACTTAATTCCTCTAACAACCCTTTGTTAAAAAGATTTCCTGATAATGAGTTAATTGATCCTGAGAGGATGATAATGCCTTCATTAAAATTTATTAAATCTTCAAATTTGCAATGTGGATCATTTAAAGTGTCATTTTCTAGATAAGATTTTGAAGATAATTCGATTATGTTTTTATAGCCAATATAATTTTTAGCTATTAAAGGAATTAATCCATAATAATCTTTATATTTAAAGTTAATTTGAGTACCTATTATTGGCTGGGTACCAACAGACGATATGCCCTCAGAAAATTCTAGGGCTCCACATAAATTTGCTGTGTCAGATATTCCTAAGGATTGTACTTTGTTTAATTTACAATATTCTTTTAGCAAGTTTATTTTAGCGGCACCTTCACATATAGAATATTGTGTATGTATTTTGAAATGATTAAATGTTTTGCTAATCGACTCTTGCATTGGTAAGTTTTATCTTACCATTTATCATTTGCAATTTGCAATCTGCCATATTTGCAAAATATCTATTATGAGTTGCAAAAATTATTACTCGATTTTTATTTTTTAAGTTGAATAAAATTTTAAATATTTGTTTAGCATTATCAAAATCTAAGCTTCCCGTTGGTTCATCTGCTAATATTATTTCAGGTTCATTGATTAAAGCTCTAGATATAGCAACTCTCTGAGTCTCTCCACCTGATAACTCTGATGGATAATGATTTAATCTTGAGGTTAAATTAACTTTTTTACTAATTTTTTTAGCTTCCTCAATCGAGTTTTTTTTATCATTAGTTAATAATAATTTTGGTAAATAAATATTTTCTAAAGCAGTAAAATCATTTAACAGATTTTTATCCTGATAAATTATCCCAATTTTTTCAGATCTAATTTTATCATTTTCTACTTTTTCTGAAAAATTAATTTTTTTACTTAAAATTTCAATCGACCCTGAATTTGGTTGGTCAATTAAAGACAGTAAATTCAAAAATGTTGATTTACCTGAGCCGGAAGGACCAACTAAGGAATAAATTTTACCTTTTTCAAAAGAAAAACTAATGTCATTTAAAACTTTTATATTGGTGTGTGAGAAATATTTTTTTCCAATATTTTTTAATACGATTGATTTACTCATATTTTAAAGTTTTGACTGCATCTAATTTAGCTGCCTGTGTGGCAGGAAAAATTGATACAATTACTGTTGAGATAATTGAGCAAAAAGAAATTAAAATAATAGATTGAGGATCAATTTCAGATGGCATTTTACTTAAAAAATAAATTTCTTCTGGAAATAAAGTGATATTAAAAATTTCGCTAATAAAATTTCGGATATTTTCTATATAAATCGAGAATAGAGTACCAATCATAACACCAAAGACAGTAGCGGAGGTGCCAATTATAAAACCAATCATGAAAAATATTTTTTTTATTGAAGAATTTTGAACTCCTATTGATTTTAATATACCAATATCTCTTGTTTTGTTTTTAACTAAAATCGTTAAGCCAGATATAATATTGAATGCCGCTACAATAATTATTAGTGATAAAATAATAAACATCACATTCCTTTCAACTTTTAAAGCAGAAAATAATGAAGAATTCAAATCAGCCCAAGTATAAACATATTCTTCGTCGTATATATTTGATAATTTATTTTTTAGACTATCTACTTCATGAGGATTTTTAAAATAGAATTCTAAAAATCTTTGATTTTCATTTTTGTCAAATAAATCCTCTAAAGTTTTAAGGTTTATATAAGCAACATATTCATTATAGTCAGATAAACCACTGTCATATATTGACGTAATCTTAAATACTTCCTGTTTAGGAAGACTGCCAACTAAAGTCTGAACACCTACGGGTGACATTATTGTTATTTTATCACCAATATCTAAATTAAAATTTATACTTAAATCTTTTCCGATTGATATTTCATTTTCATTTAGCGTTTTTAATCCAAAAAAATTTTCATTTTGTAAAACATTTAGATTAGAAAAATCTCGAGATAAAAAACCTTTTAATAAAACTCCTTTTGTTGAGTTTTTATTAAGTATAACGGCTTCACCATCATTGCTTAGAATAACATTATCTATCTCATTTGAGATATTTTTGGTTATTTCAAAATCAATTTTTAGTTTTTTGTCATAAGATTTAACAACTGCATGTGCATTGAAACCCACTATTTTGTTGATTAATTCGGTTCTAAATCCATTCATTACTGACATAACTATAATTAAAACAGCCACACCTAGCGTGATGCCTATAAAGGAAAAAATTGAGATTAAATTTAAAAAACTATCTTTTTTCCTACTTTTAAGAAATCTAAAGATTATCTCTTTTTCTAACTTATTTATCAATTTGATTTTGCTTTTTTAATTTGTGTAATTATTTCTTCAATTTTCAAATTTTGTGTTTCTTTTCCTACTTCTCTAAATTCAAAAGTATCTCCTTCTGATTTTTTCCCCAATATCAATTGAAATGGAATTCCGATCAAATTAAATTTTTTTATCTTTGCTGAAATATTTTCGTCAGTATCATCAACAATGGTATCTATATTATTTTTATTCAAATGTTCTAAAATTTTATTTGATTTCTCTAATTTAGAATTATCATTTTTATTTATCATTGGTAGTATTGCACAGTGATATGGAGCTATTGGAATTGGCCATTTCATGATTTCATTTTTATCATCGTATTTTGCCTCAATTATGGCGCCTACTAATCTTGATACACCTATTCCATAAGATCCCATTTTAACAAATTCCTTTTTTCCATTAAAATCAACTGCTGCATTCATTGGCTTGGAATATTTATCTCCAAAATAAAAAATGTGCCCCACTTCAATCCCTTTGGTATTAATTCTTTGATTTTCTGAAACTTTTTTTTCAAACTCTTCTTTGTCAAATTTTTCATCTGTCACTGCATAAAATTTTTCATACTCTTCTCTTAATGTATTTAATGAATTTTTTTCAATTTTAGTAATTTCACTATCAACTTCAAAAATTCTTTTATCTGTGTAAATTTTACTCTCACCTGTTTCAGCTAATATAATAAATTCATGCGATAAATTTCCCCCGATAGGTCCAGTGTCTGCTGCCATTGGTATAGCTGATAGGTTCAATCTTTTGAATGTTCTTAGATAGGAAAGAAAAAATTTATTGTAAGAAAATAATGCATCATCATCTGTCAAATCAAATGAGTAAGCATCTTTCATATAAAACTCTCTACATCTCATGATTCCAAATCTTGGACGCAGTTCGTCTCTAAATTTCCATTGAATATGGTAGAGTAACTGTGGAAGAGATTTATATGATTTAATACTCGATCTAAAAATTTCAGTAACTAATTCTTCATTTGTAGGTCCATAAAGCATTTCTCTGTTTTGACGATCTTTTATACGTAACATTTCTTCACCATAATCATCGTAACGACCACTTTCCTTCCAGATTTCTGATGATTGAATTGTTGGCATTAATATTTCTTGCACACCAACTCTATCTTGTTCTTCTCTAACAATTTGTTCAATTTTTTTCATCACTTTAAAACCCAATGGTAGCCATGAGTAAATTCCAGCAGAGGACTGTTTGATCATTCCCACTCTCAGCATTAATTGATGAGATCTTATTTTAGCCTCTGTGGGATTATTTTTAAGAATTGGAATAAATGATTTTGAAAAATACATTAGTTGATAAAGTTTCTTAAATTAAAATATTCATATTTTACTAATAAATAAATGATTATAAATATAATTGATGTAATCAAAGTAGAATAACCAATTTTTTTTAAAATTTTAGGATTTTCGGGAGCTCCTGGATCCACACCCTCAATATTTTCTTTTTTTTCCCTATTTACATCAATTGGCAGTATCGCGAAAAATATAATCCACCATAGACAAACAAAAACTACTAATGATCCTGTAATACTCAACTAAATCCTCACTAAATTTATATTTGTGAGTGGCCTTTTACCAGTTTTTTCCTTAGTATATTTTCTACAAGTTGATTTTAAAGCCTCAATAAGATTTATTTCCTGTTTTTTATTATTAATTGAAAATGTTTTTGTAGTTTTTTCAATTTCTTCCTCAAGACCGTATTGAAATTCCTCCTTTTCATAAATAGGCAAACCTTTGAAAGTTAATAGAGGCTTGTTGTGAATATTTCCCTTCGGGGTAATTAAAATTGTTGCCTCAACAAAACCATTTGCTGATAAATTTTTTCTTTCTTTAATTGATTGTGCATCTTCTTCAACACTAATATTACCATCAACATACAACTTTCCACTTGGGGCTTTATCGTAAACCTCTGGTTTTTCACCTGGATATAGTCTTACAATATCTCCATTTTCTACTTTAACTGGATAAGGAACTTGCATTTCTTTTGCAAAGTTTATGTGTTCTATCATGTGTCTATGTTCGCCGTGCACTGGGATTACAGACTTAGGTTTAATCCAATTATACATATCTTTTAAATCTTCTCTATTTGGATGACCTGATACATGTATAAATTCACTCTCCTCAGATATAACTTCTATACCCTCTTTAACTAACTGATTGTGCAATTTATATAATTTTTTTTCATTACCAGGAATTATCTTTGATGAAAAAATAACTGCATCTCCCCTCTCTATAAATACGTCAGGATGAATATAATTAGCTATTCTAGTCATGGCACCCATAGGTTCTCCTTGACTGCCTGTGCACAAGTAAACAATTTTTTCTCTTGATATATTTTTTACATCTCTAGAATCTAGGGGTTCAATTACGTTATTTAAATACCCACATTGTCTTGCAGCTTTATAAATTCTATGCATTGATCTTCCAACTAAAGCAATTTGTCTTCCAGTCTTTTCTGCACAATAAAACGCAGTCTCCATTCTTGCTACATTTGAAGCGAATGAAGTAATAATAATTCGCTTATCGAGTCTTTCCATTACTTTCAGCATATTTTTTCTAACATCTAATTCTGAGCCTGCCCTTCCTGCGCTAAATACATTTGTTGAGTCACATATCATAGCAAGAACACCTTCTTTGCCGATTTCTTTTAATCTATTTGAGTTTATATTTTCACCAATCAAAGGGTCAGGATCACATTTCCAGTCGCCTGTATGAAGAATATTTCCTACAGGTGTTTCTATTTTTAGACCGTTTGGCTCAAGAATTGAGTGAGTCAGAGTTACAAACTCAATCTTAAATGGATCAAGATTTAATGTACTGTTTAATTGAACAATTTTTAAATATCCTGAAATATCTATTTTTTTCTCTTTAAACTTTTCATTAATCAGAACCGCTGTAAATGGTGTTGCAAAAATTTTACATTTTAGTTTTGGCCAAATATGCGCTATGGCGCCAATGTGATCTTCGTGTGCATGTGTCAAAACTATCCCGAGTAAATCATCTCTTTTATCAACTATGAAACCAGGGTCAGGATAAATTAAGTCTACACCAGGTACATTGTCATCTGCAAACGTAACACCTATATCAACAATTATCCATTTTTGTTTATCTGTTTTACCATAAGCAAATAAATTCATATTCATACCGATCTCTCCGGATCCACCTAAAGGACAAAAAATTAATTCTTCTTTCATTTCTATTACTTAATTAAATCTGATGCTTTCAATACACCATTTATTGTTAAATCTTTGTCTAATTTAACTTTTCTATTTATTGAATTTTTAAATAGATGTGACAAACCACCAGTTAAAACAATCATAAATTTTTTTCGAGTTTGTTTAATAATCAATTTAATTATATTGTCAATTAAACCATTATAACCAAGATAAAAACCAGAATTAATTGCAGAGGATGTGTTTTTTCCTATAACATTTTTAATTTTTTTTAAATTTATTTTAGGAATTAAGGAGGCTCTATTAGTTAAATTTTCGAGTGACAATTGAACACCAGGAGCAATAACACCTCCAATGTAATTTTTATTAATTACAATGTCAAATGTTGTTGCTGTTCCAAAATCTATAATAATAAAATTTTTATTTGGTTCTAAAATTGATATTGCATTTGCAAGTCTATCAGATCCCACTTGATTTTTTTTTACCTCAATTTTAATTAATTTCTCAATTTTTAGTTTTTTTAATTCATAACATTTTTTATTAGTAGTTTTTTCAAAATATTTTTTTATTTTTATAAATTTATTTGGAACCACTGAACAAAATAAAATTTTATCTATGCTTTTTAAGTATTTTTTTAAGAAACTAAAATGCAAGTTTAATTTATTAAGGTTAAGCAAAATTGGATTAATCCTCTTTTTCAAAATTAATTTTTTATGATTACTATATAAAGAAATTTTTATATCTGTATTTCCAATATCACCTACTAAAATCATTATATGAAATTTTCAATTTTTTTCTCAAAGTTTATTTTCAACTCTTTTATTAGTTCAAATTTTTTAATATTTTTTTTACTATATTTATTTAGATATGATGTACAATAATTTGGGATAATCGGACTATTATTTAAATTAATACCTACTCCAATAATTATGTACTTTATATTATTTTTAAAAATTGTTTCCTGAAGTATTCCACAAATTTTTGATTGATTTATCAATATATCATTAGGAAGTTTTATATTTATCCTTTCATTAATATGCTTTTTTATAACTTTTTTAACTACATTTAAATTTATTTTAGTAATATTTCTTATAGGTAGATTTTTTTTTATGGGAAAAAAAATAGATAAAAAAATATTTCCATAATTTGATATCCACCTATTTGTTCCCTGTCCTTTTCCTTTATATTGTCTTTCTGAGGTTACAATACCAAATTTTATATTCTGATTAATTAATCTTATCGCTGTAGAATTTGTACTTTTAACTTTTTTAAAAGGAAATATTTTCAATTTCATTAAATTATATTTATTTTTGAAACTATCTCAGTTAAACCGCTTGGATAAATAAAATATGCTAAAATAAATATAGTTGAAACAGCCAATGTAAACTTTAATCCAAGATGATGGTCTGTCTCAAATTTTTCTTTTTCTTTATCAAAATATATAATTTTTATGATTCTTAAGTAATAAAAAGCAGCTATGACCGTAGACAGTAATCCTACAATTGCTAAAAAATACATTTTTTGCTCAATTACAGCCATAAATACATAAAATTTTGCAAAAAAGCCTGCGAGTGGGGGTATGCCTGCGAGTGAAAATAATATTATTAGTAATGAAAACGATAACAATGGGTGATTTTTGGAAAGACCAGATAAATCCTCAATGCTTTCATAATACTCATTATTCCTTCGAAGCATGAACATGCAGCTGAAGAAAGCTAAATTCATAACTAGGTAAATTGCAATATAGCTTATAGAACCTTGAATACCCTGATTGGTTCCAGCAGCTAAACCAGTTAAAGAATATCCCATATGTCCTATTGAGCTGTAAGCTATCAGTCGTTTTAGATTTTTTTGTCCTATTGCAGCTACAGCTCCAAAAATCATAGATGCAATAGATAAAAATATTATAATCATTTGCCATTGATCGTCCATTTCAGCAAATGGAACGTACAAAAATCTTATAAAAACTGACAAAGCTGCAATTTTTGGCAGTACTGCAAAAAATGTTGTTACTGAAGTTGGGGATCCTTGATAAACATCTGGAGCCCACATGTGAAATGGAACTGCAGAAATTTTAAATGCTAATCCAACTAATATAAAAACAATACCAAAAGTAATTCCATATTGACCTGAACTTGAGTTTTCTAAAATAGTGTTAAAATTTGTGGATCCTGAGAAACCATATATTAATGAACAACCATAGAGTAACAAACCTGATGACAGAGCGCTAAGTACAAAATATTTAAGACCAGACTCTGTAGATAGAAGATTTTCTCTATTAAACGATGCAAGTACATATAGTGCTAAAGATTGTAATTCAAGACCCATATAAAATACAATTAGATCATTTGAACTGATCATTACCATCATTCCTAAAATAGAACTTAATATTAAAATTGGATATTCCATTTTGTTTATATTATTTATTTCAATATATCTTGAAGAAGTGAGCATCACAAAAATTCCGGACCCAATGGTTAATAATTTCATAAATGTTGCCAAACTATCAATTTTGTAACTATTGTTAAAAATTGATAAATCTGAAACTTGGTAAAGATTTAATAATAAAGCAAACAGTATAATCAAACTGATAGTTGTTAAATTATATATTAATTTTGAACTATTTTTTTTAAAAACCCCAAATAGAAGCAAGAACATTATTGTTAATGATAAAAATATTTCAGGTAAGATTATTTCTAAATTTTCCATTATTTCTTTGCAATACTTTGTGTTAAATTTGTATTGTAGTTATCTATCAAACTAGTTACAGATGTTTCAATTGAATTTATTAATGGCTCTGGATAAAATCCAAAAAATATAATTGGTATTGCTAATAAAATAAGAATTAATAACTCAAATTTTTTTAGATCTTTCATGCTTTTAATTTCTTCATGAATTATTTCACCAAAGACAACTCTTTTGTACATCCAAAGTATGTAAGCTGCTCCTAAAATAACACCTAAACTTGCAATAGTTGCAACTAGAAAACTTTTTTTGAATGTCCCCATTAGAATTAGAAATTCACCAATAAATCCACTTGTCCCTGGAAGTCCTAGAGAACCTAGGGCAAATATCATAAATACGATACCATATTTTGGCATCACGGTTACTAACCCACCATATTTTTTTATCAATCTTGTATGATTTCTGTCGTAAACAACACCAACGCTTAAGAATAGAGCTGCCGATACCAATCCATGACTGATCATTTGAAATATACTGCCCTCGATGCCTTGTTGAGTCATGGTAAAAATTCCGAGTGTTACAAAACCCATATGCGCAACAGAAGAATAAGCAATCAACTTTTTCATATCTTCCTGCATTAGAGCAACTAAAGATGTGTAAATAATTGCAATCAAACTTAATGCAAAGACAAGTGGCACAAAATATTCAGAAGCTATTGGAAATAATCCTACAGAAAATCTTATAAATCCATACCCAGCCATTTTTAGTAATATTGCTGCAAGCAAAACAGATCCAGCAGTTGGTGCCTCAACGTGAGCATCTGGCAACCAAGTGTGCACCGGCCACATAGGTGTTTTTACTGCAAATGAACTAAAGAAAGCCAGCCATAAAAGTTTTTGATATTGTTCTCCAATTCCAATTTCATACAACTTTTCAACATCAGTAGTGCCAGATATCCAATAAATAGATATTATTGCTATCAACATTAAAACAGAGCCTAGTAAGGTATACAAAAAGAATTTGAATGCTGAATAAACTCTTCTTTCCCCACCCCAGATACCGATAATTAGGAACATAGGTATTAAGCCACCTTCAAAAAATAAATAGAAAATTATTAAATCGAGGGAGCAGAAAACTCCAATCATTAGAGTTTCCATTATAAGAATTGCTATTAAAAAATCTTTTAAACGGTGTTTAATTGTTGAAATTACAGAAATTATGCAAATTGGTGTTATAAAAGTTGTAAGTAAAATAAATAAAATTGAAATTCCATCAACTCCTACTTTATAGTTGATAAAACCAGATAACCATTCTCTATTTTCTACAAATTGAAAATTAACAGAAGATTTATCAAAAATTAACCAAAGATATATTGAGAGAATAAAGTTAGCTAATGATATAAATAATGCAACATATTTACTGCTTTGATATTTATTATTTGATGATTTTGTAAATATAATAAATAAAGCGCCAATGGTTGGCAATATTATTAAAGATGAAATGATTGGAAAGTCCATTATACTAAAATTAATAAAGTTAATAAAACTGAGAAACCAAGAAGCATTATAAATGCATATTGGTAGATATATCCACTTTGAAGTTTAACAGCTCTAGCTGAAAAATTTTTTATTAGTTTGGATATTCCGTCAGGTCCAAATCTATCAATGACTGATCCATCAATTTGTTTCCATAAAAATTTTCCAATTCTTTTTGAAGGATTTACAAAAATAAAGTCATAAAGTTCATCGAAATACCATTTCTTTTGTAAAAAAATATAAAGTGGTTTATTTATTTTAACAATTTCATCTACGACAGACAAATTTCTTACAAATAGATAAAATGATAATGGTATTGATATGACAACTAGAGATGGTGTTAAAAATAAAAACCAATTAGGTGGATGATCTGTACTTAATGGCTCAAGAAATTTAATTGAACTATTCCAAAATGCATAAGATAATTCTTTCCCAATAAATAGATCTTTAAATAGCATACCAGCAAAAATTGCACCAATTGCAAGAACAATAAGTGGTATAAGCATTGTTGGTGGTGACTCATGCATACTATCAATATTTATTTCTGAATTATTATAAGTGCCATGAAATGTTTTAAAAATTAGTCTCCATGAATATATTGATGTTAAAAAAGCTGTGAAAATTCCAATGTAGGCTGCATACGTTCCAACATTGTTTCCACTTAAATATGCAAACTCAATAATAGCATCTTTTGAGTAAAATCCTGATAAAAAAGGAAATCCAGTGAGCGCTAGAGTTCCAATTATCATTAAACTATATGTGTAAGGTAATTTTTTCCAGACACCTCCCATTAAATTAATATTTTGCTCATCTTTAAACGAATGAATTACAGAACCAGAGCCTAAAAATAAAAGTGCTTTAAAAAAAGCATGAGTAAATAAATGAAACATTGCAACATTATATGCCCCAACACCTGCCGCAAAAAACATATACCCTAGTTGACTACAAGTTGAATATGCAATAATTTTTTTTATATCTGTCTGAACTAAAGCAACACTCGCAGCAAAAATTGCTGTTACCATTCCAATAATAGTTACAACAGATAAAGCTAATTCAGAATATTCATAAATTGGTGAACATCTTACGACCAAAAATACTCCAGCTGTTACCATTGTTGCAGCATGAATAAGTGCTGATACGGGCGTAGGGCCTTCCATAGCATCTGGTAGCCATGTATGAAGTAAAAATTGTGCGGATTTACCCATTGCACCAACGAATAAAAGTAAACAAATCAAGTCTACAGAATTGATATAAAAACCAAGAAAATTTAATTTCTTATCTAATATATTTGGGATTTTTTGAAAGACTTCATCATAGTTTACTGTCCCAAATAAATAAAAAATTAAAAAAATACCTAAAGCAAAACCAAAATCCCCAACTCGGTTTACAATAAATGCCTTAATCGCTGCTTTATTTGCACTTTCTTTTTTAAACCAGAAGCCGATTAAAAAGTATGAACATAATCCAACGCCTTCCCAACCAAAAAACAATTGTATAAAATTATCAGATGTAACAAGAGTTAACATTGCAAATGTGAATAATGATAAATAAGACATGAAACGTGACTTATGCGGATCATGAGACATGTAACCAATTGAATATATATGGACTATAGCCGAGACCAATGTAACAACAACAAGCATAACTGCAGAAAGTGGATCAATATTTACTGACCAATTTACATTAAGACTTCCTGAATTTATCCATGTAGCAATAATTAAGTTTTCTGAGTATCCTGTGGCTATAACATTATACAAAACGATGATTGATAAAAAAGCTGATATGGAAACAAACAAACTTGTAACTAATTGAGATGCTTTATCTCCAATTAATTTTCCAAAAAATCCAGATATTATTGATGCAGCGAGTGGTAAAAATAAAATATAATATCCCATTTCATCCTTTTAAACTGTCAATCTCTTCAACTCTAATTGTTCCAGAATTCCTATAATAAATAACTATAATTGCTAATCCTATGGCAGCCTCAGCTGCAGCTACTGTTAATATGAATAGTGTAAATACTTGACCACTGAGATCATTAATAAAAATAGAAAAGGAAACCAAGTTAATATTTACAGACAACAAAATTAACTCAATACTCATAAGAATAACAATAACGTTTTTTCTATTTAAAAAGATACCAACCACCCCAATAGTAAATATAATGGCAGCAAGAGTTAAATAATGACCGAGACCAATACTAAGCATCTATTTTAACTCCCTTTTTTGTTTCTACATCTATCAATTCAACACCTTCGTTTCTTTCTCTAGAAATTTGTCTTAAGTAGCTTTGTGTTTTTACGCCAGATCGTTTTCTGAAAGTGAGAACAATTGCTCCAATCATAGCTACTAAGAGAACCATTCCAGATAATTGAAATAAGTGAACGTAATCTGTGTAAATAACATTACCTAATGATTGGGTATTTGTTAGATTTAAATCCAGATTTACATTAATAGACGCTTGCAGTTTATCCTTATACTTCCATCCACCAATTACAATCAGTAATTCTGAAAAAATTACTAAACTAACTAAGAGACCTATGGGTATATGAGAACTACTATCGCTTGCTACAAACCACTCATTTTTCTGCTGAGCAACATTCAACATCATAACTACAAAAAGAAATAAAACTGCAACTGCCCCTACATAGACAATTAACATTATCATTCCTAAAAATTCTGCTCCTATCATAATAAAAAGACAAGATATGCTTATAAAATCTAAGATTAAAAAAAAAACTGAGTGAACAGTGTTCCTTGAAACTGTTACCATTATCGCTGAAACAATTGCTATCAAAGAAAAAATATAAAAAACAACTGCGTGTGCTATCATTTAGTTATCGATGAGAACTATCAGCATTAATATTGGCTGCTAAGATACTTTCCCACCTGTCTCCGTTTTCTAATAACTTTTCTTTGTTATAATAAAGTTCCTCTCTTGTTTCTGTGGCAAATTCAAAATTTGGTCCTTGCACTATAGCGTCTACAGGGCAAGATTGTTCACACAATCCACAATATATACATTTAAGCATATCAATGTCATATCTAGTCGTTTTGCGACTACCGTCAGATCTTTCTTGAGACTCAATAGTAATTGCTTGTGCTGGGCAAACTGCTTCACATAATTTACACGCTATACATCTTTCTTCTCCATTTGGATATCTTCTTAAAGCGTGCTCACCTCTTGCGCGTGGGCTAACAGAACCTTTTTCAAATGGATAATTTATAGTTTTTTTTTGTCGAAAAGACTCTTTTATTGCTATTAATAATCCAGTTATAAAATCAATCATTAAGATTGTTTTAAAAAATCTTTTTATTTTCATTTTAATTTACCGGTAATAGATCGAAATACATTAAATATCCAGCTGTTAACACCACCCAAGTTAAAGATAATGGTAAAAAAACTTTCCAACCAAGTCTCATTAATTGATCATACCTATATCTTGGAACAATTGCTTTTACTAAAGCGAACAAGATAAATAATAACAAAATTTTTAGTATTAACCATATTGGTGAGGGGATAACATTAAATGGAAAAATATCTATAGGTGTCAACCATCCACCTAAGAATAAGATAGAGCCCAGTGCACACATTAATAAAATATTAGCATATTCGCCTAACCAGAACATTGCATACATCATTCCTGAATATTCAGTTTGATATCCTGCAACAAGTTCTGCCTCGGCTTCTGGTAAATCAAAAGGAGGTCTATTCGTTTCAGCTAAAGCTGAAATAAAAAATATAACAAACATTGGAAATAGTGGAATTATATACCAAACATTTTCCTGTGCTTTAACAATGTCAGATAAATTTAATGATCCCACGCACAAAAGTACATTTATAATGATTATTCCAATGGAAACTTCGTAAGAAACCATTTGAGCAGCTGATCTTATAGCTCCAAGAAATGGATACTTTGAATTAGATGCCCATCCTCCCATTATAATTCCATAAACTCCCAAGGATGATACGGCAAATAAATAGAGTATTCCTACATTTATATCTGCGAGAACAAAATCTTCACTAAAAGGTATTACAGCCCATGATATTAAAGCAAGAGTCATTGTAATAATTGGCGCTAAAATAAAAATAACTTTGTTTGAACTAGCAGGAATAATAATTTCTTTGAATATATATTTTAAAGCATCAGCTAAGGATTGGAGCAAACCAAATGGTCCAACAACATTTGGACCTCTTCTTTTTTGAACAAATGCCCAAACACGTCTATCAAGCCACACAATCATCGCAACAGAAACTAAAACAGGTATTAATAACATTAAGATTTTTAGGACTTCTGAAAAAAGAATTGAAGCGTACTCTGGCATTATCCCTCTGTTCCTGTTTTTTTAAAATTAGTCCTTAAACTTTTACACTCGCCCATGGTTTTTGACGCACGAGCGATTACATTTGAATGATAATAATCAATGTTGTCTAAAATAATATTTTCATCTAAAAATTGATAATTGGGAGTTTTAAATTTTTTATTAGCAGAGTTTATATTTAAAAAGTTAAACATTGCATTATCTAGATCCTCTTTTTTCTTATAAAGTTTTTTTCTTTTTATGGATGATGCTAATTCATTAACTATTTCCCAATCTTCTTTTGCATCACCCGGAGGGTAAGAAGACTTATATGATTTTTGTATTTTTCCCTCCAAATTAGCAAAATATCCATCTTGCTCTGTAAATGCTGCTCCAGGTAATATTATATTTGCTAAAGAAGCACCTTTATCTCCATGGCTTCCGACATAAATAATAAACTCATTTTTTTTTCGAAATGTAAGATTATCTTGGCCAAATAAAAAAAGCACTTCGATTTCATTGTTTTGAATTTTTTTAAGTGTTTGATTAGTTCCATCATTTGAGCTTAAAACGTTTAAATAATATGATCCAACTGTAGAGGCATTATTTGATAGTATATTTAATGAATTCCATTCTTCATTTATTTTATTTTTACTTTGAAGATATTTTTTTAATTCCTCAAAAATATAAATAGATGAGTTTAGTTTTAATGCTGATTGACCAACTATAAAAATAGGTTTTTTTGAATTATAAATCTCTTCGGAAATTTTGTGAGTATGATTTACTATATCTTTAATTGTTTTTGTTGAATTTTCTAAAATTTTATAAGGATAGGTTAAATCACCGACATCTCCCAAAGAATAAATTTGTGTTTTATTTTTGATATAATTTTTTCTAATTCTAGAATTAAGCATTGTTGCCTCAAATCTTGGATTTGCGCCCACTAAAATAATTAAATCAGACTCTTCAATTCCCTCAATTTTAGAATTAAATATAAAATTTTCTTTTTCTGATGTATTTACATAAAAATTTTCAGATCTTGAATCTAGATTTTCAGATCTTAATGTTTTTTCAAAGAAATCCTTTAATGCAAACATTGTTTCCATATTTGTCATATCACCTGTCAAAGCCGCAATTCTATCAGATCGAGTTTTAGAAATTTTTTCGAAAATTTTTGTATAAGCATCTTTCCATGAAATTTTTTCAAATTTTTTATTTATTTTATTATAAGGTGTATCTAAACGTTGATTTTTTAAACCATCGCATGCATATCTAGTTTTATCAGATATCCACTCTTCATTAATTTCCTCATTTATCCTAGGTAATACTCTTTTTACTTCCCAGCCGTAAGTATCAATTCTTATATTTGAACCTACTGCATCCATAACATCTATGGTTTCAGTTTTTTTTAATTCCCATGGTCTTGCTTCAAAAACATAAGGTTTAGATGTTAGTGCTCCAACTGGACATAAATCAATAACATTTGCCGATAATTCAGACTCCATGGCTTTTTCTAAATAAGTGGTAATTTGCATATCTTCACCTCTTCCTATTGCGCCAAGTTCAGGAACACCTGCAACTTCGGTTGCGAATCTTATACATCTAGTGCAGTGTATACATCTTGTCATTTGAGTTTTAATCAAAGGACCCATATATTTTTCTGGCACGTACCTTTTATTTTCTTTAAATCTACTCTTATCAATTCCGTAAAACATGGACTGGTCTTGTAAATCACATTCACCTCCTTGATCACAAACTGGACAATCTAGAGGGTGATTTGCTAATAAAAATTCCATAACACCCTTTCTTGATTTCTCAACTTTCTCAGTATTAGTTCTTATTACCATTCCATCCACTGCTGGCATTGCACATGAAGCGACAGGTTTTGGAGATTTTTCCATTTCTACTAAACACATTCTGCAGTTTCCAGCGATAGACAGCTTTTCGTGATAACAAAATCTCGGGATTTCTGCCCCTGCTTGTTCACAAGCTTGAAGAACTGTCAAACCTTCTTCAACTTCAAGATCAATATCATTTACTTTTAATTTAAGCATTTTCTTTTTCCAAAATATGTTGATCTACTAAATAAGGAACTTCTTTTTTTCTTTGAATTAATGGATCGTATTTATTTCTCTCTAAGATTTCATCTTTAAAATTTCTTATTAAACCTTGCACTGGCCATGATGAACCTTCGCCAAATGCACAAATTGTATGTCCCTCTATTTGTTTTGTGACATCCATCAACATATCTACCTCGTCTCTAGTTGCCTCACCTTTTGCCATTCTTTCTAACATTCTCCACATCCAACCTGATCCCTCTCTACATGGTGTACATTGTCCACAGCTTTCGTGTTTATAAAATCTGGCAATTCTTGCCATACATTTAATTATGTCTTGATCTTTGTTAATAACAACTATACCAGCGGTTCCAAGTCCAGTTTTATTTTCTACACAAGCGTCAAAATCCATTTTTATAGTATCACAAACATCTTTTGGTAATAAAGGCATTGAGGATCCACCAGGTATAACAGCTTTTAAATTATCCCAGCCTCCAACAACTCCCCCCGCATGTTTCTCAATTAAATCTTTTAAAGGTACACCCATTTCCTCTTCAACATTGCATGGATTATTTACATTTCCTGAAATACAAAAAATTTTTGTTCCTGTATTTTTTTCTCTTCCTAAAGAAGAGAACCATTTACCTCCTCTTCTTAATATTGTTGGAACAACTGCAATTGTTTCTACATTATTAATAATTGTTGGACAGCCATACAAACCTATCAATGCTGGAAAAGGTGGTTTTAGTCTTGGTTGGCCTTTGTTTCCTTCTAAACTTTCTAAAAGTGCAGTTTCCTCTCCACATATATATGCGCCAGCTCCATAGTGAATGAATATATCAAAATCCCATCCAGTTGATGATGCGTTTTTCCCAATCAATCCATTGCTATATGCTTCATCAATAGCTTTTTGAAGTTTTTGACCTTCTTTAAAATATTCACCTCTTATATAAATGTAGCAGGTATGGGCGTTGACTGCGTATGAAGCTATTAGGCATCCCTCTATTAATTTATGCGGTTCAAATCTAAGAATATCTCTATCTTTACATGTTCCTGGTTCAGACTCGTCAGCGTTAATAACCAAATAATGAGGCTTCAAACCTACTTCTTTAGGAGCAAAAGACCATTTCAAACCTGTTGGAAAACCCGCTCCTCCACGACCACGTAACTGGGAGGTTTTAATTTCCTCAATTATCCAATTTCGACCTTTATTGAAAATTTCAATAGTTTCTAACCAGTCACCACGTTTTTTAGCGGAATCCAATTCTGCTCCATAATCGTTGTATAAATTTTGAAATATTCTGTCTTCGTCTTTAAGCATGTTTATTACTCAATAAAGTTTTTCTAATATTTTCGGGTTCTGAGCTTAATCTTCCTCTGTACGAACCTGGTTTTGGTCTCTGATTTTTGTCAATTTGATCTATAATTTTAGTAAATTTTTCCTCATCTAAATCCTCAAAATAATCGTCATTTATTTGAACCATTGGAGAATTAACGCAAGCGCCTAAACATTCAACTTCCATCCATGAGGATTTGCCATTTTTAGAAATTTCAGACTCATTTTCAGAAATTTTTTTTTTACAAACATCTACTAATTTATATGCTCCTCTGATCATACATGGTGTTGTAGTACATACTTGAAAAAAATAATCTCCTACTGGAGTTAAATTATACATGCTATAGAAGGTTGCAACTTCATAAACTTTTATGTACGGCATATCTAGCATCTTCGCTATATATTTCATTGCAGATAAGGGTATCCAGTTATTATTTTGTTTTTGTGCAATATAAAGTAAAGCCATTACAGCACTTTTTTGTTTACCTTTCGGATAATTTGTAATTATTTTTTCAGCTTCTTTCAAATTTTTGCTATCAAATTCAAAATTATCTGGTTGATTTTTTGAAACTTTTTTTAAACTCATCTGTCAACCTCTCCAAATACTATATCCATAGAACCTAATACTGCAGGCACATCTGCTAACATGTGGCCTTTAATTAAATAGTCCATGGCTTGAAGATGAGAAAATCCAGGAGCTCTAATTTTGCATTTGTAAGGTTTGCTTGATCCATCAGATATTAAATAAACTCCAAACTCCCCTTTTGGCGCCTCAACTGCTGTATAAATTTCATCTTGATCTACTCTGTAACCCTCTGTAAAAAGTTTAAAGTGATGAATTAAAGCTTCCATGGACTGCTTTATCTCTTTTTTTGGTGGTGGACTTATCTTTCCATCATTTGTTTTGATTGGTCCTCTTGGTAAATTTATGAGACATTGATTTATTATTTTTACACTCTCTCTCATTTCCTCAATTCTACATAAATATCTATCATAACAATCACCGTTTTTTCCTACAGGAATTTTAAAATCTAGTTGTTCATAACAATCATACGGCTGAGATTTTCTTAAATCCCATGGAACTCCTGATCCTCTTAGCATTACACCTGAAAAGGAATAATCGAGTGCATCTTGTTTAGAAACTATACCTATATCAACATTCCTTTGTTTAAATATTCTATTATCAGTTAACAATGTTTCTAGATCATCGATAATTTTAGGAAATTTTTCACAAAACCCAGCAATTTCGGTTTCTAAACCTTTCGGTAGATCTTGATGAACACCACCGGCTCTAAAATAATTAGCGTGTAATCTTGAACCTGACACCTTTTCGTAAAATCCCATTAAAGTTTCTCTTTCTTCAAAACCCCAAAGTGTTGGGGTAAGAGCTCCTACATCCATTGCTTGAGTTGTTACATTTAATATATGGCTTAAAATTCTACCAATTTCACAAAAAATTACTCTTATATATTGGGCTCTTGCTGGGACGTTAATGTTTAAGATTTTTTCAATTGCTAATGCAAATGCATGTTCTTGATTCATTGGTGCTACATAATCAAGTCTATCAAAATAAGGTACTGCTTGTGCGTAGGTTTTATTTTCAATTAATTTTTCTGTGCCTCTGTGTAATAATCCAATGTGTGGATCAGCCTTTTCAACTACCTCACCATCTAACTGAAGAATTAATCTTAATACACCATGAGCAGCTGGATGCTGAGGGCCAAAATTTAAATTTAGTTTTTTTACCTCTTTTGCCATTATTTTTTAGTTTGTTCTTTTATATATTTTGTTCCCTCCCAAGGGCTTTCATAATCAAAATTTCTATAATTTTGTTCTAATTTTACTGGTTCATAAATTACCTTTTTATCTGCTTCGCTGTATCGAACCTCATTATGACCTGTTAAAGGAAAATCTTTTCTTAAAGGATGTCCTTTAAATCCATAGTCTGTGAGAATTCTTCTTAAATCAGGGTGATCTTTAAATTCTACACCATACATATCAAAAACTTCTCTCTCCATCCAATTGGCTGAAGGAAATATCGAAGTTAAAGATGATAAGATTTCACCCTCTTTTATGTTAAATTCAATTTTAATCCTTGAATTTTTTTCATGACTTAATAGTAAATATACCATTTTAAATCTTTTATCTTTCTCAGGATAATCAACTGCAGTTATATCTATCAATTGTTTGAATTTAGTAGATGAATGAGTTTTTAGGAAAATCATTACTTCAATTAAATTATTATCCTCGATACATATGTTAATTTGATCATGTTTTATATTTGAAGATAAAATTTTTGTTGTTAATTCCGAATTAATAGCCTTTTCAAGACTTTCCAAATTTTCCATTGAATTTTATCTTTCTAGCGAACCTTTGTTCCTAATCTTTTTTTGTAATTGCATTATCCCATACAAAAGTGCCTCGGCAGAGGGCGGACAGCCTGGTACATAAATATCTACAGGTACAATTTTATCACAACCACGTACTACAGAGTAAGAGTAATGATAGTAACCTCCTCCATTTGCGCAACTACCCATGGAAATTACGTATCTTGGTTCTGGCATCTGGTCATAAACCTTTCTTAAAGCAGGAGCCATTTTATTTGTCAAAGTTCCTGCAACTATCATCACATCTGATTGTCTCGGTGAGGCTCTTGGAGCTGCTCCAAATCTCTCTAAATCATATCTAGGCATTGAGGTTTGCATCATTTCTACAGCACAACAAGCTAGCCCAAATGTCATCCAATGAAGCGAGCCTGTTCGAGCCCAATTAACTAAGTTATCAAGTGAAGTAGTGATAAAACCATTATCACTAAAATCTTGAGCTAATTGTTTAAACTCATCAGGTATTTGATCTTTTCTTTGCTCTAAATTCATTTTACTCCCAATCAAGTGCTCCTTTTTTCCATTCATAAATAAAACCTACAGTCAAAATAAATAAAAATATCATCATAGAAACGAAACCAAATAAACCTATTTTTCCCAATGATATGGCCCAAGGAAATAGAAATGCTATCTCTAAATCAAATATAATAAAAAGTATCGCCACTAGATAGAATCTAACGTCAAATTCCATACGTGAGTCATTGAAAGGCTCAAAACCGCATTCATATGCGGATAATTTTTCTGGATCAGGTTTTTTAGGAGATGCTAAGTAATTTATTGCAACAAAAGCCATACTTAAACCAAGTGCAATCACAAGGAAAAGAATTATTGACAAGTAATCTTTTAAAAATTCCGCAAACATAGTGAATCTATATAGCACCTTTTATATCAACTAAAAGAGCAGATAGGTCACATTTTTAAGGAAAATAGTCCTTATTTTATTGATGGCGGGAGTGAAGGGACTCGAACCCTCGGCCCCGTGCGTGACAGGCACGTGCTCTAACCAACTGAGCTACACCCCCATAATTTTGGTGGGCAGTAAAGGACTCGAACCTTTGACCCCCTCGGTGTAAACGAGATGCTCTACCAACTGAGCTAACCGCCCAAAATCTTGGTACTAATACATCAACCAAATAATAATGTAAATTGTTTATTACTGAATACTAGCTTGAGATTTGTCGTCTTTTTTAGTCTCTGATATTTTTTCAACTTCGTTCCACTCAACGGGTTTAAGCTCTTTTGTTAAAGCTAATTTTAATACCTCATTTGCAGATTCTACAGGAATGATATTTATATCTTCTTTAACTTTCTGTGGAACATCTGCTAAATCTTTTTCATTTTCTTTGGGAATTAGAACTTTTTTAACTCCGGCACGATGAGCAGCTAAAAGTTTTTCTTTTAAACCACCTATTGCTAAAACTTGACCTGTTACTGTAACTTCTCCTGTCATAGCTATTTCTCTATTTACTGGAATATTAGTTATAGATGATACTATTGATGTTACCATTGCAATACCTGCAGAGGGTCCATCTTTAGGTGTCGCTCCTTCTGGTACGTGAATATGAAAATCTTTTTTTTCAAATAAAGGAGGAATTATTCCGTACTCTAAACTTTTTGATCTTACAAAAGATTTTGCTGCTTTAACAGACTCTTGCATTACATCACCAAGCTTTCCGGTAATTTGCATTCTTCCTTTTCCTGGCATATTTACTGTCTCTATTTTTAGAATTTCTCCACCAAACTCTGTCCAAGCTAAACCAATTACAATTCCCGTCTTATTTTCTGATTCTAATTCTCCAAACTTAAATTTTTTAATGCCTAAAAAATCAGAAACATTTTTTGAATTTACATCAACTTTTTTTTCTTCGTTATTTACAACTTTTTTTACTACTTTTCTTGTTACTTTAGATATCTCTCTTTCCAGATTTCTAACACCCGATTCTCTTGTGTAACTTCTTATTATTTCTTTAATGGTTCCATCCTCTAAATTCATCTCTCCCTCCTTAACCCCATTGTCTTTTATTTGCTTTGGTAGAAGGTATTTATTCGCAATATTGATTTTTTCGTCCTCTGTGTATCCTGGAATTCTTATTACTTCCATTCTGTCTAACAGTGGAGGTAAAATGTTAAGAGTGTTCGCAGTCGTAACAAACATGACATCTGATAAATCATAGTCAACTTCTAAATAATGATCATTAAAGGTTGTATTTTGTTCCGGGTCTAACGCTTCTAGTAAAGCTGAGGATGGATCACCTCTATAATCATTTCCAATTTTATCTATTTCATCTAACAGAAATAATGGATTTTTTGTTCCAGCTTTTTTCATCATTTGAATAATTTTTCCAGGAAGTGAACCGATATATGTTCTTCTGTGACCTCTTACTTCTGCTTCATCTCTAACACCACCTAATGACATTCTTACAAACTGTCTGTTTGTTGCTTTTGCTATAGATTTTCCTAATGAAGTTTTTCCTACACCTGGGGGACCTACTAAACAAAGAATTGGACCTTTAATTTTATCCATTCTTTTTTGAACTGCTAAAAATTCAATTATTCTTTCTTTAACTTTTTCTAATCCAAAATGATCTTCATCTAATATTTTTAAAGCTTTAGTTAAATCAATATCAACTTTATCTTTTTTAAACCATGGTATATCTATCATCCAATCAAGATAATTTCTCACCACTGTAGCTTCAGCTGACATTGGGCTCATATTCTTCAATTTTTTTAGTTCAGCCATACATTTTTTCTCAACTTCTTTAGGCATTTTAGCTTTTTGAATTGATTTCTTTAGGCTTGTAGTTTCGTCTTTGCCATCTTCGATTTCGCCAAGTTCTTTTTGTATAGCTTTTAATTGCTCATTTAAATAATACTCTCTTTGCGTTTTTTCCATTTGTGTTTTAACACGACCTCTAATTCTTTTCTCAACACCAATAATACTTGTCTCGTTTTCCATTATTTTGATAACACCGTTCAGCCTTTTTTTAACATCTAATGTTTCAAAAATTTGTTGTTTTTCAGAAATTGTAGCATTTAGATGAGATGCGATATTGTCTGCAATTTTCGATGGATCTTTAAGTTGCTTAATATTGTTAATGGTTTCTGATGAAACTTTTTTATTAATAGATGTTAGTTTTTCTAATCTTCTTACAGCCGTTAGTGCGAGTGGTAGTAAATCCTCATCTTTAACTAAAATATCTTTTTGATATTCAAATGTACAAGAAATAAATTTTTCATCATCTTTAAAATCAACAAGTTTTACTCTTTTTATTCCCTCGACAAGAACCTTGACTGTCCCATCAGGTAATTTTAGTAATTGTAAAATGTTACTTTCACACCCGTACGAAAATACATCATTTTTTTTTGGATCGTCTACTTCTGAATTTTTTTGAGTTACTAAAACAATTTTTTTATCGCCTTTCATCACTTCATTTAGTGCTGTAATAGATTTATCTCTACCAACGAATAAAGGTATAACCATACTTGGAAAGACAACTATGTCTCTTAATGGTAATAACGGTTGTGTTACTTTGACTTCCATGAAGTAAATATGGATATTAAATAATATATTGCAATAGAAAATAGTTATTTATTAACTAGTTTTTAAGCCGCTGAAGTCTTATCGGACTTAGATTTGTTCTTGGAATGTACGATAACAGGTTGAGAAACACCTTTCGCCGCACCAGAATCAATGATTACTTCCTCTATATTTTCCTGACTAGGTAAATCAAACATAGTTTTTAACAAAATATTTTCAAGTATTGATCTTAACCCTCTTGCACCTGTTTTTTTAGCAATTGCTTTATTTGCAATATCTTTAACAGCTTGATCTTTAAAATTAAGTTTTACTCCTTCAAGCTTAAAAAGTTCCTGGTACTGTTTTATTAAAGAATTTTTTGGTTCTAATAAAATTTTAACTAATGATCTCTCATCTAAATCTTCTAATGTTGCTGTAATTGGAAGTCTACCAATAAATTCCGGTATCAAGCCATATTTTAATAAATCTTCAGGTTCAAGATTTTTCATCCATTCTCCAGTTTTTTTATCCTCAATACTTTTCACCTCTGCACCAAAACCAATCGATGAACCTTTATCTCTTTGAGAAATTATTTTATCTAAACCAGCAAACGCACCCCCACAAATAAATAATATATTAGTTGTATCTACTTGAAGAAATTCTTGTTGTGGGTGTTTTCTACCGCCTTGAGGAGGAACACTGGCAACTGTTCCTTCCATTATTTTTAATAAAGCTTGTTGAACACCTTCACCTGAAACATCTCTAGTGATAGATGGATTTTCAGATTTACGACTGATTTTATCAACTTCATCAATATAAACTATTCCTCTTTGAGCTTTTTCAACATTGTAATCAGCAGCTTGTAGTAGTTTTAGAATTATATTTTCAACATCTTCACCAACATATCCTGCTTCTGTTAAAGTTGTTGCATCTGCCATGGTAAATGGCACATCTAATATTCGTGCTAGTGTTTGAGCAAGTAAAGTTTTACCACAACCAGTTGGTCCAACTAACATTATATTTGATTTAGATAGCTCAACTGTTTTACTGGTTTTATTTTCGTAATTTAATCTTTTATAGTGATTGTGAACTGCAACAGACAAAACTTTTTTTGCGTGATCTTGGCCAATTACATAGTCATCTAATACGGTGCAAATTTCTTTTGGTGATGGTAAACCATCTTGGTGTTTAACAAATGTATCTTTGCTCTCTTCTTTGATAATATCCATACAAAGCTCAACACATTCATCACAGATAAAAACTGTTGGACCTGCAATTAATTTTCTAACCTCATGCTGGCTTTTCCCACAAAAAGAACAGTAAAGAATATTTTTATTATTGCTCATATTTTTTTATATCGAATCAATTTAATACTTTATTACAATTAGCTCTTCTTGATCAAGTGGAGGTTGTGGATTAACTAGATATAGTTGTTTACTCTCTCTTCTCTACTACTTTATCTATTAATCCAAAATCTTTTGCATTATCTGGGGTCATGAAATTATCTCTTTCTAATGCAGATTTAATTTCATCGACTGATTTTCCAGTATGCTTTGAATATATTTCATTTAATCTTTTTTTTAAGGACAGGACTTCATTAGCATGAATTTCTATGTCAGTTGCTTGTCCTTGAAATCCTGCTGACGGTTGATGAACCATAATTCTTGAATTGGGAAGGGAAAATCTTTTTCCTTTTGCACCTGCAGCTAACAAAAAAGATCCCATACTTGCTGCTTGACCTATACATAAAGTGTTAACTTCAGGTTTAATATATTGCATAGTGTCGTAAATTCCTAACCCAGCAGTAACTAATCCACCTGGGCTATTTATATACAAAGAGATTTCTTTTTTTGGATCTTCACTTTCAAGAAATAATAGCTGTGCTGTAACTAATGATGCGACAGTGTCATTTATTGGGCCAACTACAAATACAATTCTTTCTTTGAGAAGTCTTGAGTAAATATCGTAAGCTCTTTCTCCTCTGCTGGATTGCTCTACCACCATCGGAACGAGGGTGTTTAATTGTTCAAATAATTTTGAAGTCATAAGTTGATTCGAATTTACTTATACAACTTGTGATTACTTTTTGCTAACTTTTTTTGATCCAGTTTTTTTCTTTGTGAGGGTTTTAGCTTTTTTTGACACTGTTTCTTTCTTTGCTTCGACTTTTGTTTTCTTTTCAACTCTGCTTTGTTTAGCTAATTTCTCTTGCTCTTTTAAGTTCTTTTCGTTTTCAGCTTTTAATATTTTTTCAGCCTCAGCTTTTGAAATTTGTTTTTTATTTACTTTACCTGATTTTTTTATTTCATTGATAATTTTTTCCTCATAAATGGACCCTCTAATTCCGTCAATTGCAGATGGATTTTTTTCATAATACTCTTTAACCATTTTTTCTTGACCTGTCATCATTCTTAATTGTTTTTGAATTTCAGTATTCACTTCATCTTGAGAAACTTTGATATTATTTTTTTCCCCAAAAGCATTTAGAATTAAGCCTGTTTTTATTCTTTTTTGTGCTTGTTCTTCTAGAGATTTCTTATTTTTCTTTAATTCATCTTCTTTCATTCCCTGGGATAAAATCTTAACTTCTTGTTCAATTAAATTCTGAGGGAGATTATCTAATTTTTGTTTTTCTATTTGTTCTAAAATCTGTTTTTTTGATATTAAATCAAGTGAATTTTTAAATTCATCATTAATTTGTTTTGATATTAATTCTTTTAAATTATTTAGATCCTTAGCACCTAATGTTTTTGCGAAATCGTCATTAATTTTTACTTCCTCAGGTGTTTTTACAGAATTAATTTTACAATCAAAAACTGCTTTTTTGTTAATTAACTCTTTTTTTGGGAAGTTCTCTGGAAGATTTACCTCAACTTTTTTGGTATCATTTTTTTTTACACCTTCCAATTGTTTATCAAAACCTTTTATAAACAAATCTTTGCCTAGTACTAATTGAGTATTCTTCCCTTCATTACCCTCAAAATCATTACCATCAACAGTTGCTTTATAATCAAATGCAACTAGATCTTTATTTTTTGCAACATATTTTTCATCTACTTCTTTAAAATTATTTTGGCTTTTTGCAATCTGATCAATTCTTTTATCTGTTTCAGTATTATCAATTTTCACTTCATAATCATCTACTTGAATTTTGTTAATTGATGAAACGTCTATATTTGGTAGTTCGGTTACTGAAATTATATATTCAAGATCTTTTCCTTCACCAAATGATTTTAAATCTATTTTAGGTTGGCCTGCTGGTTTAATTTTATTCTCTTCTAGTGCTTTTGTAGTTGTATCTTTTAAAACTTTGTCAATTACCTCTCCATATACAGCTTTCCCAAACTGTCTTTTAAGAATTTCTGTTGGAACTTTTCCAGGTCTGAATCCCTTAATAACTACGTCTTTTCTAATTTCATCGTATTTTTCATCCATGTATCCAGAGATAGTTTTTTTATCGATGAAGACTTTAAGATCTTTTTGTAAACCTTTTTTATTTTCTACTGTTACTTTCATAATTTTAAATGGTAGGGCGAAAAGGACTCGAACCTTCACCGATTGCTCGACTGGTTCCTAAGACCAGCGCGTCTACCAATTCCGCCATCGCCCCAGTTAAATTATGCAGCTTTATATATTATTGAACTAATTTGTCCAATCAGAATAATAGTGTAAAAGTATATATAATATTTATAAAATATGACTGTTTCACCTTGCATTAGTATTTGCAGAACTGATCCTGTGACTGGCTATTGTTATGGCTGTGCTAGAAGTAATGAAGAAAAAAGAATATGGAAAGATCCAGCTACAACTGATGAGTGGAAAAATAAAAACCTTAAAGAAATTCAAGAACGAATGAATGGTTGGCAATTAGAAAGCTTTAAAGAGTCTTATGATCATAAAATAAACAAAGGTATTTCATTATTTAAGAAGAGTCTTGCAAAATGAGTAAAACAAATTTGGCAATTATAATTTATGTAATTGGTATTGTTATTGGGATGTTTGTATTAGATATATGGAGCGCTGAAACTAGTCCAAAAGCCATTTTAGGAATGCTTTGGACGGCTATTTTTGCAATTGCCTTATATTACGCTGAAAAAAAAGAAAATTAATTTAATTCTATATTATTTTTTTATTGAAAAATTTGATTTTGTATTCTTTATAGTTTTTTTTTTAAATGGATTGTTAGAGTTAGAGGAAAAATTATTTTTAAATCGTGCATAATTTTGCTTTTGAGCTTGTTTCATTGCTTTTTTTGAAGACATAATTTAATTAAATATAATTATATTCACATTGTCTCAATTGATCCAATAATTTTGTAATTTTTATCAGAAACAACGATTTCACCCGAGCTTACTGCTATATTTAACATTGATGAAATAACTACATAGTGTGTAACTAGAATTAAATTTTTATTACTTTTCCAGTTTTTTATATATTTCTTAAGATCCTTAATTTGTTTTTTTTCATTTTTAGCAAATTTTGTAGAATAAAAAGAATTTAATGCATCAAATGTTTCAAAATCATTAAAGGCAAATTTTGCAGTTTCTTTACACCTACACCACTCGCTCGATAAAACTTTATCAATTTTAATTTTTTTTGATTTAAAAAATTCTCCAATAAGTTTTGATTGGCTAATCCCCTCATCATTTAAATTTCTTTGTGTAGAACAATCATTTATATCAAAGTTTTCTGGATCACCTCCGCCAGGTGCATAAGCATGTCTAATAAATATTATTTTACCACCCTCTTTTAAACTTTCTAAAATTTTATCCTCAGAAAATACTTGGTTTGAAAATGTTAAAGATATAAGGATTAGTAAAAATAATTTAAATATTTTCATTTAATGAAAAAAAAATTTAATAAACTTAATAATTCTATTATTAAATGTATCAAATGCAAAAGACTAGTTAATTTTAGAAAGAAAATTTCTATTCAAAAACGAAAACAATTTATTAACGAAAAATATTGGGGAAAACCAATTACAGGCTATGGAGATACAAATGGAAAAATTTTGTTTGTTGGATTAGCACCAGCAGCTCATGGTGGAAATAGAACGGGAAGAGTTTTTACGGGCGATAAATCGTCGGATTTTTTATACAAGTGTTTGCACAAAGTAAAAATCGCTAATCAATCAAACTCAGATTATCTTGATGATGGACTGAAATTAAAAAACGCGTTTATTACTACTGCTTTAAAATGTGTTCCACCTGAGGATAAACCATTAAAAAAAGAATTAGATCAATGTTTTAAATACTTTAATCAAGAAATAAATTTTCTTAAAGACCTTAAAGTTATAGTTGCTCTAGGAAAAATTGCATTTGATGCTTGTAAATACTTTTACAAATCTAATTATAACTTTAATGAAAATATTAAATTTGAGCACAATAAGGTATTTGAATTACCTAATAATATATTATTGATTGGCTGCTATCATCCAAGTCCTAGAAATGTAAATACTGGAAGAATAAATGAAAAGAAAATGGTACAGTTATTCAAAAGGGTATTGAAATTAATTTAATAAGTTATTTAAAATTTCAGGTATTTTAATTGGTTTACCCTCTTTATTTACAGTTACTAATTGAACTGTAGCTTCAGATATTATTTCTTCATTCTTTTTTATTATTTGTAACATTGTAAAAGAAGTTTTAGTTTTTGATAATATTGAGGATATTATATTAAGTTCATCTTCAAATTTTGCAGGTTTTTTGTATTTAATATTGCAAGACTTTACGATTATTAATACTCCATAATCTTTTTGAAGTTTTATATTAGTTAATCCTAAAGAATATATTGCTTCAGATCGAGCTCTCTCTAAATATTTTAAATAATTTGCATAATAAACTACGCCACCTGAATCTGTGTCCTCATAGTAAATCTTAAACTTGTATTTAAAATATTTAGACATATATCTATTGTAATTTTGTTATTAATTTTATCAACACTCATAAAAAATTTATTAATCTACTATTAATGTATCTTTAGATCCTCCACCTTGAGAACTGTTAACAATTGTACTACCTTTACGAAGAGCAACTCTAGTCAATCCACCGGTTGTAACATAATTAGTTTTACCACTTAAAATAAATGGTCTTAAATCCAAATGTCTAGGTTCAATATTTTTTTCAGTAATAGTCGGGGCAGTTGATAAAACTTCTAGAGGTTGGGCAATATATTCCCTGGGATTTTTTCTTATTTTTTCTGCTACTTCTCTTCTTTCTTCATCAGATGCTTTGGGACCTATCATTATTCCGTATCCACCAGAAGCATTAGCTGGTTTGACAACTAGCTTGGATAAATTTTCTAAAACATATTCTTTTTGTTTTTCATCGTGACATAAATAAGTTTCAACTTGATTAAGAATAGGTTGTTCTCCTAAATAATAAACAATCATTTTATTAACATATGAATAAACTACTTTGTCATCAGCTATACCAGTTCCTATTGCATTTATAATACCTACATTTTTTTTTAACCAACATTTAAATAATCCAGGAACACCAATGAGTGAGTTTTTATTGAATGCTTTTGGATCTAAAAAATTATCGTCAAGTCTTCTATATATACAATCAACTCTTAAGGGTCCTTTTACTGTTTTCATATAAACATGATCATTTTCAACAAACAGATCTTTTCCTTCCACTAAAGCAATACCCATTTGTTCAGCTAAAAAAGAATGCTCAAAATATGCAGAATTATAAATACCTGGGGTAAGAACGACCATGTGAGGATTATTATTTTTTTTTGGTATACATTCAATCATACAATTAAAAAGTTTATTAGTGTATTGATGAATTGATGAAACTTTATATCTAGTAAATAATTCAGGAAAAACGTCCCTCATGACCATTCTATTTTCAAGCATGTAAGAGACACCTGAAGGTACTCTTAAATTATCTTCTAGGACTAAATAGTCACCTTTTTTATTTCTAATTAAATCAACACCAGATATGTTTGCCCAAGACTTATATTTTGGGGAGAAACCTTCACATTCTTTTACATAATAAGGCGAATTAAAAATAATTTCTTTAGGTATAATATTATCTTTAAAAATCTTTTTTTGGTTATAAGCATCATCTATAAATAAATTTAGTGCTTTTACTCTTTGTTTAAGTCCTCTTGTTACTTTATTCCATTGAGATTTTGGAATTATTCTTGGGATAATATCTAATGGCCATTTTTTTTCTTCGGCTCTGTTGTTTGCTGCATAAACTCTAAAGTTTATACCTCTTGCACTTATTGTACTTTGACAATTTTTTTCTATTTCCTGAAGTTTTTCTTTTCCGTATTTTTCAAGTATGCTTGAGATTATTACTGCATGCTTTCTAAGTTTATTTTCATCAGTAAAGTATCCATCGTATGCTTTACTTGCATTGTAATTACTCCAAAGTTTACCCGCCATTTGACAATTCTTTAATAATTAAGATAAACTTTCAAATGCGTAATAGTTATAGCAGATATGTCTGATTTCAAATATATGACAGATAAATAAACGTTATTAATTAATTTTATGACATATTGTATAGGAATTAAAACTGATGATGGATTAGTATTTGCATCAGATTCAAGGACAAATGCTGGCTTGGATAATGTAAATATTTATTCAAAAATGATGACCCACGATGTTGGGGATAGAACAATAGTAATTGTAACATCAGGAAATTTAGGTACTTCACAAGCTGTTTTCAAATCTTTAGAGAAAGATTTAAACAATTCTAGTGGAATAATGAACCTTAACACTTGTAAAGATTTTGACCAAATAGCATCTTATATCGGATCTTTAAATATTGAACATTCTTCTCCACAAGGGATAAATACCGACAATGTTTTGTTAGGTTCTACATTTGTTGTAGGAGGGCAAATTCAAGGTCAAAAACATGAACTCTATTTAGTTTATCCTCAAGGTAATTATATTAGACCAGCTGATAGTAAACCTTATCTTGTTATTGGAGAGGTAAAATACGGAAAACCAATTCTTGATAGAGTAATAAAACCCAACGTTTCAATTGGTGATGCTGCTAGATGCGCTTTGATTTCAATGGACTCGACACTAAAAAGTGATTTAACAGTCGGACCACCAATAGATTTTGCAATACTTAAAAAAGATCAAAACAAACTTGCTTCTCTTGAATGTCTAAATATATCAGATGACACTTATTCTAAAGTTTGTAATCAATGGTCTGAGGGAATTTTCAAAGTATTCGACTCATTTCCAAGATTCGAATGGGAAAAATAAATATTATAAGTGCCAAAAAAAATATACATTTTCGGTTATATAATTTTATTTTTTATAATTGTTTTATTTTTTTTAAGTTACTTTAAAGATAAAACTATTTATATTGAAGCAGGTCCAAAAGGTGGTTTTTTTGATACCTCTGCTAACTTACTTAAAGCAAGATTAAAAGATTATAATATTGAGTCAGAGGTAATTAATCGTGAAGATACTATTAATATAGTTGAGGATGTTAATGATGATAATAAAAATATTCACATAGGGTTTGTAGCTCAAGATTTAAAAGGTAAACAATTTAAAAATATTAAAGCACTTGGTTCTTTAATATTAGAACCTTTATTTATTTTTTATCGTAATGATTTAGAATTAAATTCTTTAGCTGACTTTAAAGGATTGAAACTTGGTATTGGTCCAGAAAATTCAGGAACTCGATTATTGGCAGAAACAATATTAAATCTTTATGGTGTAAATAATGAAAACACTACATTTATAGATAAAACACATTCTATTCATTTTGATATGATGGAAAATGGTACTTTAGATATAGGTTTTTTTTTACTACCGGCTAATAACCAATTTATATTTAAATTAGGTACAAATCCAAACCTAAAAATATTTTCTCTTAACGCTTCAAAAGCACTTTCAAGGAAATTTGATTACTTATATCCAGAAGTGGTTCAAGCAGGTGGATTTGATTTAAAAAATAATATCCCTGAAGAGGATATTCAAGTCATATCATTGCCTGTTGATTTAGTTGCCAAAAAAAATTTAGACCCATCAGTTGTGGTTGCAGTTTCATTAATTTTAAAAGAGGAGTTTAAAGCTCCAAATATAATTTCAGATGCATCTACATTTCCTTCTATGGAATATATTAAAAATCTTGAAGTAAATAAACGTGCAAAAGAAATAATTGAAATGCCTTTTGGGTCATTGCCATTTTTATATAAATATCTACCTTTTGGATTAGCGTCTTTCGTTGACAAATTTGGAGTAAACTTGTCCTATATTTTATCGATAATAATAATTTTTAGATATATGGGATTTCCCACACCATTTAAATATTATCAATCTGTCATAGATCATTTTTACTATGAAAAAATTCTTAAATTACATGAAAAATCTTTAAAAGATAAATTGTCAAATGAAGATATTCAGTTTTTAAAAAAAGTAGAAAATCATTTCATATCTCAAGCTGAAAATGATTCAGCACTAAAAATTGTTAATGAAATTAAAAAAAAACTATGAGTTGTTAGTAAATAATTAATTTAACTTATATTTTTTATAGATACCTTTTTTATTATGGAAAATTAAATTTTTTAGTTTAATCCACTGAAAAATAGATATTCTGATAGTAACTTATAGATTTGTTTTTTGAATTATCAGTATCTGCCATAATTGCAATTCCATCTAATTCTTTAACATCTAAATCATGAAATTTTTTAAAATCCTCTTTGACATTGGCTTTAACGGTAACCCACTTATTTAAATTTTCTTTAGTTGTTGATAAAACATTATCAATTGATTTTTTTGTATAAGGACTGGGCCAATTATCTCCTACATTTTCATTACTTGAAAAAACATAGTTTATAGCCCTATTTGATAAAGCGGTTGCACCAGTTTTTTTTATTACAAAAACTCTTGCTGCAAAGTCATGACCTTTTTTACTTTTCTCGTTAATGCCGTTTAAATCTTTCTCTACTTTCCATGTGATATTAATGAATGGTGTTAAATTTAAATCAATACTAACTTGTTTTCCAAGTCCAGATGCTGCGTTATCAGCAATTGCTTTTAAATAGTTTCCATTTTCATTTGATCCTAGTGAATATGCAGTTTTATTATCAGCACCTCTGACTTTTCGTACCTCTAAAGATTCAAGTTCAATATCTGTGAACTCAAATATAGTAATTTTTTCAGCATAGGCAAATTTGAAAAGTAATATTGAGATTAGAACAAATTTAATAATAATTTTTATCACGTCACTGATATAGACTAGAAATTTTTGATTACAATATTTTTTTAAAAAGTCAAAAATTTGTCATTATTTGAACATCCATTATTCAAAATTAGGAAGTAAGTATAAATCATGAAAACTATTACAATATTTAGTTTATTAATTTATTGGTCAATCATTATACTATCACCTGTAATTTCAAAGGATTTGAAAATAGCTAAAATAAATGAAGTTATTTTACCTTTATCTAAACCTAGTAAGTAGATCTTCCACCACTAATATCGAAAACTGCGGCTGTTGAGAAGGAATTTTCCTCAGATGATAACCAACAAACCATTGAAGTTAATTCATGAACTTCCAAAAATCGACCTTTTGGAACTTTTGAAAGCATTTTTTGAACATGTTCTTTTGACATTTGATTTAAAATCCTCGTATTTGCTCCAGCTGGAGTAACTGCATTTACCGCAATATTATTTAAAGCCAGCTCTTTTCCTAAAGATTTTGTAAGTCCTATTACTCCAGCTTTTGAGGAGCTATAAGCACTAGCATTTGCATTACCATCTTTTCCAGAGACTGATGCAATATTTACTATTCTACCATAATTATTTTTTATCATATGTGGCACAACTGCTTTACAGCTATAGAAAATCCCATTTAAGTTAATTTCAATTATTCTTGACCAATCATCAATAGAGTAATTCCATAACTCTGCTGTGGGTCCAGTAATTCCTGCACTATTAACTAAAATATCAATATTAGTATTTTCAGAAATTTTCTCCACAGCATTTTTTACTTGCGTAAAATTTGAGACGTCAACTACATCATAACTTAAGTTTTCACTATTAATATCTTGAGAAGCTTTTTTTAATTCGGTTTCATCTATATCCCAAATTCTTACTTTGGAACCAGATTTTATAAATCTCCTAGCAATATCTAAGCCAAATCCTTGGGCTCCTCCAGTTATAATTGCGTATCTATTTTTAAGATCAAAATCGTGCATTATTTTTTAAGAAGAAGGTATAGGATGTATGATACAAGTGCACCTATAAGCCATCCAAAGGTTTGTAAGTGCAATAAATTTACATTCCAAATCGTAGAGGCAGAAAATATAAAACCAATAATCACTGCATAAAGTGCCTTGATATTCCAGCCACCATTATAAATATATTCTGTTGTCTCTTCTGGATAAAATAACTCTTTATGATTAATTTTCTTTTTTTTTATAAAATAGTAATCTGCAATTATCACACCAAAAATAGGTCCCAAAAAAGATGCCAAAGTATCAAAAATACTTAAGGATAATCTTTGGCTAAATATTGAAAGCCAAAAAGTAGATACGATTAATGCAAGAATTGTAATTATAATTCCAGCACTTTTGGAGTTTAAAGAGTTAGGTATAAAATTAATTAAAGTATTTTGTGAAGGAATGTAGTTGGCAATTAAGTTTGTAGAAGCAGAGGAAATGAGAATAAATATTAAAGAGATTATTGTAAGATAATTATCATTTATTTTTCCTATAATATCATTTGGATTTGTTAGTAACCTGTCAACTGTAATAGATCTTTGTGAGAGAATAATATCTGATCCCAAACAAATTAATATGGCTACTAGAGAAAATAAAACTAAATTAAGTAATAATGTAAGATTGCCTATCTTCATCTCACTGTTGTTTTTTGCATAACGCGCAAAATCACCAAAATTTACTACTAAAATAGAAAAATATGCAAACATTGTTCCAACTACTGAAATAAACGGAAAAACATTATTTCTAGAAATAAAATTTTCAGTGCTTGTGCTTAATAATAAAGAGCTAATTAATGCTACATAATTTTCGGAAATAATAATTAAGAGAAATGTTATTAGTCCAATATAAATAAATATAGAAGAAAACTTTATAAAGTTTTTATTGAAACCAGCGCCTTTAGTAAAAAGAATAAATTGAATAATTAAACAAATTATTAAAGAAAACCAATCAATAGGATTTAATCCAAAGAAAAAGATTAAGAAAAATTCGTGATTGATAAGTTGGCTATCTATTTTGAATAAAATGATTCTTAAAATATATCCTAAAGATTTTGAAATGAAAAATGTTTGAACTCCAAACATAAATATTCCAATAAATCCTCTAATCAACCCAAGATATCTTGCACCATTAAACCCCATTGATAGCCTGAGAATAACTGGAAATGGTAATCCACTATTTTGTGAAATGTTTCCTATAAGGTTTGTTAGAAAAAATACAATTAAACCTGCAAACAACGTACCACTCAAAACAACTAAACTGTTTAAATCATATAATAAATACAAAGATGCGATTAGCGAAAAACCTATAATACTTTGAATTGAAACAGCCCAAAAATTAAAATAATCAAACCCACTCCAATCTCTATTGTTCGGATTTATTGATACAAGTTCCCAATTTCTAAGTTGATATTTGTCTTTTACTGGAATCACAGTGTTATATTAAACCAATATAAACTACTGTCCATATAGCAGTGTTGGTAACCATAGAGCAATTTTAGGAAATACTATAATCAATATAAGCCCTATTATTTGTAGAACCATAAATTGCATCATTCCATAATAAATATCTTTTAAATCCCATTCAGGAACAACTCCTTTTAAAAAATATGCTGAAAGAGCTACAGGTGGAGAAAGCCATGCGGTCTGCAAGTTAACTGCAACCAAAATCGCAAACCAAGTTAAATTAAACCCTAATGCTTCAACTAAAGGTAAAATAATTGGGATTATAATCATTACAATCGGTACCCACTCCAGTGGCCAACCTAGTAAAAAAATCATTGCCATAATTATTCCAAGAATTAAATATTTATTCATTTCTAAACCTAGTAAAAATTCAGTAAGTAATGTAGGTGTGCCTAATCTTGCAAATACAGCTCCAAAAAAATTTGATGCAGCAACAAGTACCATTATTAAAGCAGTGATCTCTAAAGTTTTTACTAATGCTTCTTGTAGTTTTGGAAGTGTCAATTTTTTATATGCTAAAGATAAAAGTAATGCACCCATCGCACCACAGCCAGCTGCTTCAGTTGGTGTTGCAAATCCAAATAAAATACTTCCTAAAGCTGCAAAAACTAGCGCAGCAGGTGGAACTAATCCAAGTAAAAACTCAATCCAAACTTCTTTCATGCTAGCAGCTCTCATATCCTCAGGTAAAACTGGTCCAAGTTTTGGATTAATCATGCATCTTATTGTCGTGTATCCTGCATATAAACTTGCAAGTAAAATTCCAGGAAGGATTGCTGCAGCAAAAAGATCAATTACTGGTATCTCCATAATAGGACCCATAACCACTAGCATTATACTTGGTGGAATTAATATACCTAATGTTCCACCTGCAGTTATTGTTCCTGCTGCAAGTCTCACATCATAATTAGATCTATTCATAGATTTAGCAGCCATAATTCCAAGAATTGTAACAGATGCTCCCACTATACCTGTTGCTGCAGCAAATATGACTGAAACAAATAAAACTGCATAATACAAAGATCCTTTAACCCTAGCTAACATCATCTGAAATGCTGAGAATAATCTTTCCATTAATCCAGCTTGTTCCATCATTATTCCCATAAAGACAAATAACGGAACGGCGGCAAGTGTTTGTTCGGTCATGACCATAGAAAATTGCAATGTCATTAGATAAAAAACTAATTTACCAAATCCTAAGTAACCAAAAACGAAACCTAAAAAAATTAAAGTAAATGAAATAGGAAAACCAACGAAGATTGCAAAAAGCATTACACCCACAAGGATAAAACCTAATATCGCTGGATCTATAAATTCAGCAATCATTTATCTTCTCCAGGCCAAACACCTTTTTTTGCTGCCCAATAGCTTTTAAATAGTTCTGATAATCCTTGAATCAATAAAAATATAATTCCAATTAAGAGGCATGTTTTAATTGGCCACATATATGGCATCCAAGTAGTATCCATGCCACGCTCTCCCCTTCTAATAGATTCTTCTACAAATCCTATTGTCATGTAAAGAAATACAAATAACCCTGGAAAGTAAAATAATAGATACAACCAAAAATCAATTAATCCCTGTGTCTTTGTTTTAAAATTTCTATATAAAAAGTCGGCTCTAATATGCACTCCTCTAGAAAGCGCATATCCTGCACCTAGCATAAATAATGCACCATATAAAAATCTGCTAATGTCATATGCCCATATAGTTGGGGCTAAAAATAATTTTCTTGCAAGAACTTCGTATGTCATTGCAAAAATTAAAGGTATTAATATCCAACAAACAACACTTCCGATCCACTTACTAAATTTATCAATATTGACAATTGATTTTGCCATCCATAACGGCATATCCTCTGGCATTTTACCCGATCCACCTCGCCTTTCGGCTATCATTTCATCTGAAATATCGAGTTTACTTGGATCTTCTGACATAAAATGTTGTTAAAAACTAGAGCGGAATTTAAATTCCGCTCTAATTAAATCAAGATTAATTACTTAATTACTTTAATGTTGCTGCGTGAGCCATTCCTAGCTTAGCATTTGACATTTGAGCACCACTCCAAAATGGTACAGCTATATCCGCAAAGTTTTTCATTGAAGTATAAACTTCATTAAAAAATTTGTTTTCTGCAGCGTTCTTATTCAAAGAAGCTTTAGCAGCTGCCATGTATTCAGTGAAATAATCAGAAGGTGTATCTTCTAAAATTACTCCATGCTTCGTAGTCAACTCTCTTAAAGCTTTACCGTTTTCATAGATTCTGTAACTTAAAGATTTAGCTAATGAAGCATTAGCAGCAACCTCAAGTGACTTCTTCTCATGATCAGACATAGCATTATAAGTTTTTCCAGTTATATAAAAGTCAGCATTTACAACAACTTGGTGTAAACCTTGTAAGTAATAGTGTTTTAAAACTTTTTGGAAACCAAAAGTTAAGTCTGGTTTTGGACAACACCACTCAGCAGCATCAATTGTTCCTGCCTCTAAAGCTGGTAGAATATCTCCACCACCCATTGCTACAGATGCTATACCAATGTCTTTATATGTTTGTCCTGGAATTCCTGGAGGAGTTCTGAACTTATACTTTCTAAAGTCAGCCATATCTTTAATTGGTTTTGGAAACCAACCTAAAGCCTCAGGCCCAACTGGTTGAATCATAAATCCTTTAATATCTCTTCCCATTTCTTTCCATAATCTGTCATAAAGCTCTTTCCCTCCGCCATACTGAAACCATGATAAGAATGCAATATTGTCAATACCAACTCCACCACCTGCTACTGGAGATCCGAACAACATAGCTGCAGGATGATCTCCTGACCAGTAGTGTGTCCATGCAAATCCACAGTCGATAAGACCTTTGTCTACTGCATCTAAAGTTTCTTTTACACCAACAACAGCACCAGCTGGTAAAATCTCAAATTTTAAAGATCCACTTGTTAGTGTTGTTACTGTATCAGTAAAGTCCTTTAACATCTTAACTTCATCTGCCTTAGTGTTAAGAACTGTCTGACATTTTAATGTTTTTGCACTAGCATTTGATATAAATCCAAACACCATCGTCGCTGCAAACAACATTGATATGATTTTTTTCATTTTAATGTCCCTCATTGTTAAATTTAAGTGATAGATCCTCTCAGAAATTGTAAATATATACAAGTCAAATCGACTTTATTTTGATAAAAATGTATATATCTATCAAAATTTTATGAATAACTTTGATTACATTATTATTGGGGCTGGTTCGGCAGGATGTGTTTTAGCAAACAGATTGTCTGCAAATCCAAAAAATAAAGTTTTACTACTTGAAGCAGGTGGAAAAGACACTTATCCATGGATTCATATTCCAGTTGGTTACTACAAAACTATGCATAATCCAAAAGTTGATTGGTGCTTTAAAACCGAGCCTGATGAAACAATGAATAATCGATCAATAAGATATCCAAGAGGAAAAACTCTGGGTGGCAGCTCATCTATCAATGGTTTGCTATGGATACGTGGTCAGAAAGAAGATTATGATGTGTGGCGCCAACTTGGAAATACTGGGTGGAGTTGGAATGATGTTTTGCCATATTTTTTAAAATCTGAAAACAACGAACTTGGAAAAAGTGAATTCCATAATGACAGTGGACCAATATCGGTAGCGAATAAAAAAATAAATCTAAAATTACTTGATGAATTTCAAAATGCTGCAGAAGAAGTTGGAATTCCAAAAACAATAGATTTTAACAAAGGTGATAATTTTGGAGTTGGTTTTTTTCAATTTACAACAAGCCACAGTAAGTTTGGTCTTAAATTAAGATGTAGTGCTGCTAAAGGTTACTTAAATCCAATAAAAAAAAGAAAAAATTTAAAAATTATTGTTAATGCTCATGTTCAAAAAATTAATTTTAATAACAATACAGTAGATAGTGTGAGTTTTTTTACTGGAGATAAATTGAATCATATTAAAGTCAATAAAGAAGCTATTTTATCAGCTGGTGCAATAGGATCACCACATTTATTACAAATATCAGGAATTGGAGATGGTGAAAAAATTAAAAAACATGGAATAGAAGTTGTACATGAACTGAAAGGCGTGGGGAAAAATTTACAAGATCATTTGATGTTTCGACCAGTTTATAAATTAAAAAATATAAAGTCACTAAATAGAGATGTTGAGAGTTTATATTCAAAGTTTTTAATGGGCCTTCAGTATATTTTTAAACAAAGTGGCCCTATTACAATGGGTGCGAGCCAAGTGTGTGCTTTTACTAAAAGTGATCCATCACGTGCTACACCAAACTTACAATTTCACGTCCAGCCACTAAGCACAGATATTCTTGGAATTACTCCTATGCATGATTTTGAAGGAATTACACCAACTGTTGCTAACATCAGACCATCGAGTAGAGGGGAAATAAATATATCAAGTAACGATAGTAGAGATAATCCAAAAATTAAAATGAATTATCTTTCTACAGAAGATGACAGAATAGTTGCTGCCGAAGGTTTGAAACTCGTAAGAAAAATAATGTTAGAGACAGAGACTTTTAAAAAATATCAGCCTGAAGAATATAGGCCTGGGGTACATATTACTGAAGATGAGGAATTAGTTAAAGCTGGTAGTGATTTCACTCAAACAATATTTCACCCAGTTGGAACTTGTAAAATGGGAAATGATGATAGTGCAGTGGTTAATGATAAATTATCAGTTCATGGAATACAAAAACTTAGAGTTATTGATGCATCCATAATGCCTAATATTACATCTGGAAACACCAATGCACCCACTATAATGATTGCTGAAAAAGGTGCAGATATGATATTGAACTCATAAATGTTTTCACCTGAACAAATTACAATCCTTTTACAAATAATTTTTATAGATTTAGTATTAGCTGGTGACAATGCGATCATTATTGGAATGGTTGCTTCTCAATTTCCCCCAGATCAAAGAAAGAAAATTATATTTTGGGGAATTGGAGGTGCTGTAATTTTAAGAATTATCTTAACTTTGATTACAGCCTACTTGCTCCAAATCACTGGACTACGATTAATTGGAGGATTGTTATTGCTTTATATTGTTTACAAACTTTATACCGATGTCATAAAAAATAGTGATGATGAGAAAAATAATATAAAAGTAGATAACTCAAGTTTCTTTAAAGCAATATTTACTGTTTTACTTGCAGATTTTACAATGAGTTTAGATAACGTTTTAGGCGTTGCAGGTGCTGCTAAAGATCATTATGGTTTGCTAGTTTTTGGTCTAGTTTTATCGATCATATTAATGGCTACAGCTGCAACGTTAATTTCAAACTGGATTAAAAAATATAAATGGATTGCGTGGTTAGGTTTATTTGCAATATTAATTGTGGCTTTAGATCTAATTTATACTGATATAAAATTACTTATTTAATGTATTTAAAAAAAATCAATTTAAAAAATAAATATGCTTTAGTCACTGGAGCAGGTAAAGGTTTAGGTAGAGCATGTGCTATAGCATTAGCTGAAGCTGGCGCAATAATAATAGGATTAAGTAGAACAAAATCAGATTTAGACAAATTAGAAAAAGATATAAAAAAAGCAAAAAGCAAACTAATTAAAATTCACTGCGATGTAATGGATTATAGCGATTTAAATGAAAAGTTAAAAAAAGTAAAATTTATTGACGTTTTGGTAAATAATGCGGGTACAAATTTACCAGAACCATTTGAAAAGGTAAAACAACAAAGTATGAATTATCTAGTAGATCTTAATCTAAAATCTGCTTTTAACGTTGCGCAATTAGTTGTGAAGAAAATGCTTAAAAATAAAAAAAGAGGTGGATCTATTATAAATATGTCTTCACAGCTTGGACATGTAGGGATGTCTGGTCGAAATGTTTATAACATGACTAAATTTGGTATAGAAGGTCTTACTAAGGGTATGGGTGTTGAATTAGCAAATAGAAATATAAGAGTAAATACTGTTGCCCCTACTTTTGTTGAAACGCCAATGGTTAAAAAATTTTTTAAAAACAAAAAATTTAAAAAACTTGCGCTTGACGGAATACCAATGGGTAAAGCTGCTAAAGAGAGCGATGTTGCAACTGCTGTATGTTTTTTAGCATCTGATGCTGCTGCAATGATTACAGGAACATCTATTCTTATAGATGGAGGATGGACAGCTAAATAATGAAGAAAATATTGCTTTTTATAGCAATTATATTCTCTGCTCATACACAAGCACTTGAATTTCAAGGTAAGTTTTTACAGGGACATTTCATTTTAGGTAAAGCAAAAATAGGTTCAAAAGTATTTATTGATAAGACGCAGGTTAAAGTATCTAAAGATGGATATTTTGTATTTGGAATTGATAGAGATAGAAAATTTGATTTGGAAATTACAGAAATTATTAACGAAAAAAAAAATAATGTAATTAAAAAAGTCTTTAAAAGAAAATATAACATTCAAAGAATAGATGGTTTGCCTGAAAATAAAGTTACACCACCTGAGTCTGTTTATAAAAGAATTAAAGAGGAAAATGGTAGGATTGGAAAAGCAAGAGCAATTAATTCAGATCTAACATTTTTTACTAATCAATTTATTATGCCTGTAAAAGGTGTAATAAGTGGAGTGTATGGAAGTCAAAGAATTCTCAATGGAAAACCTAAGTGGCCTCATTATGGAATTGATATAGCAGCGAAAAAAGGTACGAAAATAAAATCATCAGGGTCTGGAATTGTTACTATGGCTGAGGATGACCTATATTTTACAGGTGGGACAATAATAATGGATCATGGTCATGGTATATCTACCATATATTCACACTTAGAGGACATAATGGTGAATGTTGGTGATGAGATTAAACAGGGCGATATTATTGGAACAGTTGGTTCAACTGGTAGATCAACGGGTCCACATCTTGATTTTAGAATAAATTGGTTTCAAACGAGACTTGATCCTATGAGTATTCTTCAATAAGCTCTAATTATGAAAAGTGAAATTAATCAAATTGCTGATAAATTAGTAAAAGCTTATAATACAAATACGTTTATAAATCCCATCCCAATAAAATATTGTAAAAATATTAATCTAGCCAATAAGGTTAGGAAACTATGTGAAGACAAAGTTAGTGATGAAACCATAGGTATAAAAGCAGGTGGAACAGGAATTCAAGCTCTTAAAAAACTTGGAGAAAAAGAGCCTTTTATTGCAAAAATTTTTAAAAAAAGATTTGTTAAGTCAGGTCAAAACGTTAAAATTTATAAAAATACCAAAGGTATAGAAGTTGAGGTTTATTACTTCATAAAGAAATCTTTCTTCGATTTTAAAGGTAAAATTACAAAAAATAATATTTCTAAATTTATAAAATTTATGGGGCCTTGTTTTGAAATTGTTGGATTTAGACAAAGAAATAAACAATTTAATTATCTAGGTGATATTTGTAGTGATTTTGGATTTAATATTAAGTTTATAGTGGGAAAAAAAATTAAATTTAAAAAACTTAACTTAAATAATTTAAAAACTTCATTAGAAAGTAAAAAAAATGGTTTAAAAATAAATGGTAATACAAATATTGTTTATATCAATCCATTAAATTGTTTAAGATTTGTTTTAAATAAAGTTAAAAAAGAAAAAATAAACTTAAATAAAGACTTTTATGTTTTCACGGGTTCTACTGTAGGTGTTGTGCCCTTTAAAGGAAAAGGATTATACAAAGGTACTATTGATAAAATTGGTTCTGTAAGTGTTAATATTAGGTAATGGCACTTCACTTCTCTAAAGAGGAATTTAAATCTAGAAAATCAAATATTTTAAATTCAATGAGGGAGCAAAACATCGATGCTCTGTTGATGTTTAGACAAGAGTCTATGTATTGGTTAACTGGCTATGATACATTTGGCTACGTTTTTTTTCAAACTTTAGTCTTAGATCAAAAAGGAAATTTAATTTTATTAACAAGAGCCCCAGATCTAAGGCAAGCACAAAATACATCAAACATTAATGATATTAGAATTTGGGTTGATAAAGATGGTTCAAATCCAACTGATGATCTAAAAATTATTTTAGATGAGTTAAATTTAAAAGGTAAAAAAATTGGAATTGAGTATGAAGCATATGGATTGACCGGTAGAAATGCAATTAAATTAAAACAATCTTTGGAAAATTACTGTTCAATAGAGGATAAATCAGAATTAATTACAAAAATAAGAGTGGTAAAGTCTAATGAGGAAATAACATATGTTAGAAAGGCTGCGAACCTAGCTGATTTGGCACTTGATGAAGTTTGGAAATATGCAAAATCTGGTGCAAGCGAAGCTAAAATTTTAGCTCAAATGAATAGAGTTATCTTTGAAGGTGGTGGTGACTATCCAGCTAATGAGTTTATTATTGGCTCAGGAAAAAATGCCCTTCTATGTCGATATCAATCTGAAAAAAAAATTTTAAACAAAGAAGATCAATTAACTATTGAGTGGGCAGGTACTTATAGACATTATCATTCGGCGATGTTTAGAACTATTCAAATCGGCAAAGCAAATCAAAAACATTATAAGATGCATGAAGCTTGTGTTGAAGCATTAACAAATTGTGAAAATAAATTAAAACCTGGAAACAAAATTGGTGAAGTTTTTGATATTCACGCAAAAACTTTTGACGATCATGGATTTAAAAATGCAAGAATGAATGCTTGCGGTTATTCACTAGGAGCAACTTTTTCTCCCAACTGGATGGATTGGCCAATGCTTTACACTGGAAATCCATATATAATTCAATCAGGTAACGTGTTCTTCATGCACATGATTTTGATGGATTCGGAGAATAATTTAGCAATGAATTTGGGAGAGACTTATCTTGTGACAGAAAATGGCAATGAAAGATTAGGTAAACAAAAATTAGATTTAGTCGTTCTCTAATTTTTATATTCAACTCTAAACATTGCTTCGTTTCTTCTCATTATTGGTAGAGTAAAAGGGCTATTGTAAGTTGCTTTGATTGGGGGGCTTTGAATTTGAATATTATCTTTAGTTAATTGATCTTCCAAAATACTTTTATGTTTAATAAAATTTTTCTCTGATGCCCTACCAGAATATCTAATTACAGCATAATACCCACCTTCAATATTAATAACTTCTACATCAGAGTTTGTAGGATCTGGTATATTGTTTTTATTAAATTTTGATGGAAGATAAAACTGCATCGCTTTATTTCCAGATTTTTCTGTTTGGGTTACTGGAATTGTCATTTTTATTTCTTGATTTTTCTCATTTTTTCCCGAGATATAATTAAATAACTTTCTAAAACTATTGTCTCCAGTTGTACTCACTACTTCTACAGCCAAACGATCTGCGTATTTTCGAATTTCATAAACATCAGTTGATTTTATAATATCGTATTTTGCTTCCTCGCTTGCCATTACGCTAGAATAATTAAAAATTGATATACTGTAAAATATAAATAATAAAATTTTTTTCACTTTAAATAATAGTTAAGTTACCGTTCTATTTTGCCTTATAATTCCATTTAGCTCTAAAATCTTTAGGTGCTTTTTTAAATTCTTTTTCACATTCTTTAAATAATTTATTGAAAAATTCATTAGTCTGTAGTTCTAATTTAATATCTTTATGAGTTTTAAGTTTTTCATAATTATTAGACTCAACACTTGCTTTATTTATAGCGCAAACTCCTATCATCATATCATGTTTCATAATTCGGTCTTTTTGTTTGTTGCTCTGAAAAATTTGATTAATTCCATATACAATAAGTAAAATTACAATACTTATTATTATAATTTGTGATTTTTTCTGTTGCTGCATATTAAAACAAAAATTAATATAAATTTCTTTAATTGATATAATTTAAATTAATATACAATAGTTTAATGAAAAAAATAATTAACAATCCAAGTAATTTTGTTGATGAAACAATTGATGGACTCATAAAATCTCACCCAAATATTTATTCACTAGCTTCGGATAATACTAGAGTTATTACTCGTGCAATAAAGTCCTCAAATAAAGTTGGTTTAGTGACAGGTGGAGGATCTGGTCATTTACCAGTTTTTACTGGCTATGTTGGAAAAGGATTATTGGATAGTTGTGCGATTGGATCTGTTTTTGCGTCACCATCAGTTGAACAAATAGCTTCTGCAATTCGAAATGCAAACAATGGTAATGGGGTGCTATGCATTTTGGGAAATTATGGTGGAGATGTAATGAATTTTGAAATGGCTTGTGAAATAGTTAGAGACGAAGGTATTGAAACTAAAACTGTTATAGTTGCAGATGATATTGCGAGCGCAAAACGTGAAGAAAAAGAAAAAAGACGGGGTATTGCTGGTATGATATTTGTTTTTAAAATTGCAGGAGCATTAGCTGAAACGGGAGCATCTCTTCAAGATGTTTTCAAAATAGCAATTGAAACTAATTCAAATATTAGAACATTAGGTGTGGCACTTTCCCCTTGTATATTACCTGAGGCTGGAAAACCTACATTTGAAATTAATGATGATGAAATAGAAATAGGAATGGGTATTCACGGTGAGCCAGGTATTTCTAGAGAAAAATTAAAGTCAGCAAATGATTTAACAGATGATATATGTAATCGAATAATAAATGATTTTAATTTATCCGATCAAGAAATAGGGTTAATGATTAATAGTCTAGGAGCAACTCCACTTGAAGAACTTTACATTGTATCAAGAAGAGTTGTCGAAAATTTTAATAAAAAAAATATTAAAATTTTTAAAAATTATGTTGGAAGATATGCAACTTCCATGGAAATGGCAGGAATGTCTGTTACTGTTTTAAAGCTTAATAATAATATTAAAGAAAATTTATTAGCTCCTACTAATTGTCCTTTCTGGACAAATTAAAATGTTAAATAAAGAAAATTTAATAATAATATTAGATAAATTATTTGACCAATCCAAAAAATATTACGATGATTTTAACTCTGCCGATGCTAAAATTGGAGATGGAGATTTAGGTATTACTATTCTTCATGGATTAGAAGAAATTCAGAAAAATAAGGTGTCTTTTAACAATGATATGGGAGAAAATTTTATGATTTGTTCAAAAGCTTTTGTTAAAAGGTCAGGATCTAGTTTTGGAACACTTATAGCATTTTCATTAATGAATATTTCAAAAAAAATTGATGGTAAAAAAGAGTGTGATCATCATGATATAGTTACTATTTTTGAAATAGCTTTAAAAACTATCTTGGATAGAGGTAAAACAAAGTTAGGTGACAAAACTATAGCAGATACTCTTAATTTAATAATCCATAAAATTAAAAAGAGTAAAAATTATAACCATGAGATAAAATCTGCATGTAAAAAGGCTCTGGAAAATTTTAAGGGAAAAAAAATATTAGTAGGTAGAGCAAGAATGTTTGAAGATAAAACAACAAAATTTGACGATCCTGGAATGTTTGCATTAAAAAAACTTTCTGAAATATTTTAAATTATTAATTAAATTTTTAGCAAATTATGAATTGGATTATATTTACATTTTGGGGGGCTTTTTTCCAAAATTTAAGATCATCTCTCCAAAAAAGATTAAATAAAGATCTTTCTTTAATTTCATCAAGCTACGTTAGGTTTGTTTTTGCTTTACCTTTTGCCACAATATTATTTTTTGTTTACTTTCAAAATTTTCAAATAATTTCTGTAATTTTATCTAATTCAAGTTTTGTAAGTTTTGTTTTTTTTGGCTCTATTTTTCAGATAATGTTTACTTTAAGCTTATTGTATTTATTTAAATTTTCAAATTTTGTAGTTGGAACCTCTCTAAGTAAAACCGAGGTAATTCAAGTTGCAATTTTTGAATACATTATTTTAAATGACAAACTTAATATTTCAGGTGTAATTGGTATAGTAATAGCAACCTCTGGTGTTATTATAATGACAATCAAAGATGTAAATTTTTTTGTAAAAAATTTATTTTCAAAAACAACCTTAATTGGGCTTATAACTGGCTTATTTTTAGGCTTAAGTGTTGTTTATTTTAGAGCAGCAGCATTATCATTAGAAAATATTTCATCTAACTTTGCAAAAGCATTAATTACACTATTCTTTGGACTATTAATTCAAACATCTATAATGACTATATACCTTCTTATTTTTGAAAGATCTGAATTTAAAAAATTATATAATAATAAGTTTGAGTGTGGTTTAGCTGGTCTATCTGGTTTTTTAGCTACTTTGTCTTGGTTTTATGCTTTTACACTTATTCAGTCATCATTTGTAAGAGCAGTTGGACAAATAGAAATATTATTTAGTTTTTTTTCTTCAAAGTATTTATTTAAAGAAAAATTAAGCAAGATTGAATTGTTTGGAATATTAATATTTATTTTAGGGGTATCAATTATGCTGTTGACTAAAACAAATTAATCTTTTTAAATTTAATTTACTTTATTTTTTAATAATTTGTTTACTGTCTTTAATTTTTGATTTTCTTTTATTAATTGAATTATCATTTCTTTTAAAATTTTATTTTCATTTAAATTATTCCCAGCTAATTTAGCCAATCTTTCATTTTCTTTAGCAATTACTAATTGATCGAAAAGCTTTTCTAGTTTTGGATCTGGTTTTTCTTTTTCTCTTTTTATTTTAGCCATTCTTTGAAGTTTTTTACTTACTGAGATATTGACTAGATTTCCAATAAGTCCATCTTGATTATTGTGTTCTATATTCAGTTTAAAACTAACTTCATCATTATTCTTTGATAAATTAATACCGGCTCTTTTAGCCAAAACTCCATTCATAACATGTCCCGCTTCTTTATTTTCTCCATCTGCAGTTATATTAATGTCATTGCTTAAGGTATTATTTAAGGAAAATTTTCCATATGGCTCAATTACAAAACCGTTTTTTAATTGGCTTGAATTTTTTACTGTAAACCCAGCGCCTAAGACTTGGTCAACTGCTTCATCAACAGTTAAATCACCATCTGTAAAACTTGACATATATTTTGAAAATCTATGAATGCCGTAAATTCCTTCAACTTCTATCGATAGTTTGTTTTTATCATTAAATTTTTTAATTTTTTTCGTATTTATATTTATTGCTGCAAGTTGGCTGTAGGAATTTTTTTCAATTGCTTGATTTGTTTCAGTTTCAACATCAGTAATATTATTTCTTGAAATACCAATTAAAGGTAAAAATGATATTTTATAATCTTGATATTTAACCTCGTGTTTAAATCCAAGTGAAAGTTTGTCATTATTTATATATTCTCCATTATTAAATGATACATTTTGAGTTGAGTAACTTATAAATGGGGCAAATTTTTCATCAATTTTATTTTCAAAGTATCCTGTAACTCCATTTTCAGTATTAGTGTAAATATTATTTCTTTTAGTTTTTGAAAAATAAATACTTTTTTCATTATAGTTATTTAAATTTTCAAAAATATTATTTAAATTTGAGATAAATATTTCAGTTCTGTGTTTTTGATTATGACTATCAATATCTAGATCTTCTCCATAAATTCTAAGATAACCATTAGTTTCTAAATTATCTGGATCTGGATCTAAATTCGAATCTAGAATTTCATAAGTATCGTTTCCACATAGGTTATTAATTATCCTCATATTTTTTTTCTCATGAATTTCTATGGTTTGATCTCTTGAAATGCTGCAATCTAAAGTAAAGTCGAAAAATGTTTCACCGGTTGTTTCATTTTGATCACTAAGTAGAATTTTACCATCATAACGTCCTTCTCCTTTTGTTATTAAATTAAACCCTGAAGTTACATTGTTATCATCGCTAACATATATTGAATTTCTATTATTATGAGTTGTTCCAGCAATTAAACCAGAATTAATAATTGTAGCATTATTGAATGAACCATGAGCTTTACCAAGTCTAATTCCATGTCTTAAATTTGTAATAGTTCCAGTGTTTGTTATTGTTGCATTTGTGCCATTGGTAAGGTAAATGGCAGGAGCAGTTCCATTATTTCCTGAAATAGTACCACTGTTTGTAATGGTTATATCGTCAGTTTCTAGACCTTGTATAGCATAGTTTCCTCCATGAATAGCTCCACTATTAACAATCTCAGTCCCATCTGTTTTCTGAACTTTAACAGCAGTGCCATTGCTATCATTTTCATTTTGAGCTGTATTTATTGTACCTGAATTAGTGATTTTATTTGTTCCACTGGCGCTTTTCATATTTATGGTCTCATTCGTTGCACTTATCAAACCATGGTTGATTACGGTTGTACTTGATGCACCAACACCATTATTTGCAGCAACTGCTTTACTTCCGCTACGTATAATTGATCCAGTTGATGAAATATTTAAAATATCACCAACATTGCATGTTAATTGAGCACTTGTTGCTACAGATATAGTAGTTGAACAAGATGCTTTGGCGTCATTAGAAAAAAAAAAAACAAATAAAATAATACCTAATAATTTTGTCCTTAAAATATTTTTCATTAATTATTAATTAGACTTTTTTTTATCTCTTTTATGTTTTCTCTTTTCTTTAAGAGTAAATTTTGCTTTTTTCATCACACTAGAGTCTTTAAATGATTTACCACTATATCTTTTAGACATTTTTTATTGCTGGTCTTGAAATTCTAAATTTCCTCTAGAATTAACTTTTTTCTTTACATGTTTATAATAACTAACATCATTAATAAGTCTTATGAGATCAATACCTTTATCTTCATATCTTCTTTTAATTGTATTTCTTGACACCATCACTAAATTTAGGTTTTCAACAAAGTTTTCTGTCCATTCTTTTTCAATTTTATCTTTAATCATCTTTTTTAGGAATATCCTAAAATCTGAGCAGGTTATCATTTTTAATTTTTCATTTAATAAGGCCATAAACTACTATTAACAAAAAAAATTACAGTAATCTAGTTCTAGGTAAATAATTAAATAATTTCTTGAACTTTAACAATACTGGAAACAGTTACTATTCTTTTATTTACGATATTTCTTTTAGGCATTATTGCCCAATATAATTTCAAAAACGACTAAAAATTCTATTTATGAAAATCCCTTAATTTTGTTTTTTTTTATTGATTTTATAATTTTCCATCCATTTGCTAAAAGCAATTATAGCATCATTCATGTCTTTTGTTTTATTTGGATGATTTTTAGCCCTACCTAGCATAGTCGCAATAACATTTACTTGATACTTTATTGGTCTTTTTTTTATAGCTGAAATAGTAAATAATGCTTTTTCCTTATCTTTAAAGCCTAAGCCTTTTAAAGTTGTCTCTGGTTTATAATCTGAAAATAAGGAAAGATTTAAGGGTTTAAAATTTTTACCTTTAATTAATTTATTCAATGGCATTTTATCAACTATTTCAAAGATTTTTTTTGTATACACTTTATCCAATTCATTAATTTTTGAACCACTAAAATCAATTAAAATAACTTTAAATTTTTTTGACTTACTCAATTTTGTGATTAATTTTATGTACCTTTTATGAAAACCTTTTATATCTTTTTGATATAAAACTTTTGATCTCTTAAATTCTGGATGACTGTAATTAGGTGTGTTTAAAACGAGTAACCTACATTTCCGTTGATATTTTTTGAAAGTCATCAAACGTACTGTAAAATTCTATCTTCGTTGAGATAAGCTTGCATGTTTTTTTAGAACTTCTGCTGAAACAATTTTAGCTTCTTTAGATTTTTTTACGTTCCAAATTTTATCTCTAGCAATTTTTGTTGATAGTTGGTTATCAACTATTGGAGATGGATAATCTTTACCAATTTCTAAATTAATTCCTTTTTGATCAATATATGTAAGCTTCCAAGGTTCATGAATTAATTTTCCAGGAACATTTTTTAACTCTGGAACCCATTTTTTTATGAAATCTCCATTTGGATCCTGATCAGTTGATTGTTTTATAGGATTATAAATTCTTATTGAGTTTATTCCTGTTGTACCAGATTGCATTTGAAATTGAGAATAATGAATTCCTGGCTCATAATCAGTAAATAATCTTGCTAAATGTTTAGAAGTTTTTTTCCAATCTAACCATAATTGGTATGAAGCAAATGAAACCAACATTGCTCTCATTCTAAAATTAATCCAACCATTTTTTTTTAGATATCTCATACAAGCATCTACAAATGGAAATCCTGTAGTTCCATTTTTCCATGCTAAATAAAACTTCTCATTAAAATCATTTTCTCTAATTCCATTATAAGCACTATTCATGTTTCTAAACTCTATTTCAGGCTCGTCATATAATTTTTGAATAAAATGGCAGTGCCATGCCAATCTACTCTTAAAAGCAATTAAAGATTTCTTTTTTGTATATGATAATTCAGATTTTAATTTATCATTTGTTTTTTTAAATATTTCTGTGATCGAAATATTTCCATAGGCAATATGCGGGCTTAATCTTGAGCATGAAACTTCACCTGTTATGGGAGAAGACATTTCCCGCTGATAATTTTCAGACCTGTCATCAAGAAAAGTATCTAAAAGTCTTATTGCATTTTGCCTTCCTCCTACCTGAATATCTCCATTCTCTATATTGTTTGTCTCTATTTTAGTTAAATCCTCAACATGATCATCTTTAATAAATCCGCAATTAATGTAGGAGCCTGTATGTTCACTATTTATAAATTTGTTCCAATTATATGACCATTTATCTCTAATTCTGTGATTTAATTGAACACCAAATTGATTGGAAATTCTCCAATTAACTTTTTTTTCTTTAAATAAAAAACTAACCTCTTTGTCTAAGTTAGTTACGTACATATTCTTAAATATTATATTAGAATAAACTTCATTTATTTTAAATTTATCGATTAAATGACTTAAAATTTCTAATGTTTCTCCATAATAAATATTGAGTTTGGAGTTGTATTTCTTACTAAACGTTTTAGTTAAATCTTGTAGTGATGATTTTAAAAAATCAAGATGAAATGAACTTGAAGTTGGTAATTTGTAAAATTCTTTGTCAAAAATAAAAATTGGAAGAATATTTCCTAATTTAGTAGCTTCATTAAAAGCATCGTTATTAAATACACGTAGATCATTCCTAAACCACACGATTTTATTCATTAGTCTAATTAAAGATTTATTTTGAAAGTTCTTGAATTTTTGTCATCAGAAATATTTAAGATTTTAAATTTTGAAGTTTTTTCTAATTTCTGACCTTTATTTGTTACAAAAGATTTCATTTTCTTTACTTCGCCTTCAGGCATTTTTCTTGTGTATTTTAAAGTATGTTTTTTTGATCCTACAACAAATATTGTTTTCATATATTTTAATAATTAAAAAATATTTTTATCATGTAACAAAAATATTTAATTTGTAAATGAGTCTATGTGGCTAATTTGAATGTCGAGATAATACAAAACAATCAGGTTGTATTCAAATTATATATTTATAAAAAATATAAATAAATTTGTTGCATACAACCTAACAAAAAATTATTTTTTAAGTTATGGAGGTGCGAATGTATAAAATAACGCCACCTGACACTTAGCTGGTGAGATATTACATATTAAACTAATAACAAATTAAATTCATTTGATGGATTTAACCAAAAAGGCATAAAAGGGGAGCTCTTTTGGTATTACTTAAAAGAGCTGACCCCCTTTCTAATAATTTTTTAACATAAATTCTTTAATTTTCTTAGCACCTTCAATTATATCTTCTGTACTTCTTGCATATGAGAAACGTATTGTAGAATTTCCTCTTTTTTGGTCAAAATCAATTCCTGGAGTTATAGCCACATTAGCTTCTTCCAAAACCTTTTTACAAAAAAACAAACTGTCATTTGAATATTCAGAAATATCAACATAAATATAAAAAGCTCCATCTGGTGGAGAAAAAGTTGTAAAGCCAGCTTCTGGTAATTCTTTCAAAAGAATTTCTCTATTTTTCCTATAAACATCAACATTTTTATCTAATTCGTCTTTAGCATCTAACGCAGCAAGAGCAGTAATTTGACTAGCATGTGGAGGACAGATAAATAAATTTTGTGAAACTTTTTCAACCTGTCTTACATGATCTTCTGGAACAATCATCCACCCAACTCTCCAACCAGTCATTGAAAAATATTTTGAAAAAGAATTTATTACATAACAATCATTAGTAATTTGTAACGCGGAGACAGCTTTATTGTCATATTCTATACCATGATATATTTCATCGCTAATAAAACTTACATTATATTCTTCAGAACATTCAATTAATTTTGTAAGAGAAGATTTATCTAACATTGACCCAGTTGGATTTGCTGGAGAGGCTACTAAAACCCCATTTAAATTATTTTTCTTTATATCTTCTGAAGTTGGTTGATATTTGTTTTGTAGTTTTGTTTCAATGTCAACAGGTACTAAATTTTGAGCTTTAAGGATTTGTCTATAACTTGGATATCCTGGAGAACCTATACCAACTCTATCCCCTGCATCAAATAATGTTGCAAATGACAATATAAACCCACCAGAGGAACCAGTTGTGATAATTACTCGTTCTGGATTTAAATCAATGTTGTACCATTCACCATACAATTTTGAAATTCTAGATCGTAACTGAGGTAAGCCCAAAGTAACAGTATATCCAAGATTATTATTTTTTAATTCTTTTGTAATATATTCATTAGCAACTTTTGGAGCAGGTGTTCCAGGTTGACCAACTTCCATATGAACAATTTTTTTACCAGACTGCTCTGCTTTTCTTGCAGCTTCCATCACATCCATTACAATGAATGGATCAACATTTGATCTATTGGACTTTTTCATTAATCTATTTTTTTTGTCACTTCCTTTTCACAAAAGATTTTAATCTCTTCGATAGGTTTATTTTTGGATTTACTTTTTTGTGCAATAATACATGCCTTTATTGATTTGCTTTTACTAAATTCTCCATATTTTCCTTTTGTAAAAAAAAGAACAAGTATAGCTATTAATACAAGTAAAAAAATTTTTAGGTTATTATTAATTTTAAACATCATACCTTGCTTTAATTCTTTCGTAGACTAATCTAGTATGAATTCCTAGATTTAAAAAAGGTTGAGGTGGTAACCAATTGGGTTTTTGTCTTTCATCTATAATAGATATTTCATCAGATTGTTGGTCAGTAGCCATTAATGCTATTTGTTCACCAAATAAAGTTCCAACTCCAATACCTGAACCGTTGTAACAGCCTGCAGCATAAATATTAGTATCGATTTTTTTAAAAATTTGTGAACTATTACCACTTCTGCAAACAATACCAGACCAACTATTTTCTATTATATTATCAGGCAAGTTTGGAAATCTTTTTTTAATCCCAGCAAGATGAAATTTAGATATTTTAGTTAATTTTGATCTCTCCATTGAATAAGGGTTTTTAACTTCAGCAGTATTTCTAATTAATATTCTACGATCTTTCGTGGTTCTGATAGTTGCTCCCATAGGTCTAATTGGTAACACCCCCCACTCCTTTGGAGACCCTATTTCTTTAAATTCATTTTCTGTTAGAGGGCGTGTCATACTAGCTGTAAGAGTAATTGGAAAACAAAAATTTTTTTCAATATTTAATGATTTTAAAAACCCATTAGTACAAAATATTATTTTTTTTGCTTTAATTTGATTTTTTTCAAATTTACACTCAATATTATTTGAAACTTTTTTCCAATTTAATAACTCTGTATTTTCATATAATTCAACATTGTCTGGCAAAGTATAAATCATTGATCTTGCTAATTTAGCAGGATTTAAAAGTATTCCACCTTTTGTATAAACTCCAATTTTGTAAAAAGAGGTTCCTAACTTATCTTTAAGTTTTGATTTATCTAATACTTCATTTTGAAAACCCAGCTCATTTAGAAGTTTGCTAAATAATCTTGCTTTATCTTCATCTTTTAGACTTGAGGATGCAAAATATTTTCCACATTCGTTCCAATCACAATCGACTTGAAATTCTTTAATATATTTTTTGACAGTTTTAATACCTAAATCATAAATTTTTGTTTTAGTTTTATAATTATTAATATCTTTGTTTGACGTAAATCCATCATTTAAAGTTGTATCCACCAAGTAACCAGAGTTTCTTCCACTACCACCTTCACCTGCCAATTGCGCATCTATTACAATAATTTTTGATGTTCTTTTAATTTCAGATAGTTTCCTAGCTGCAGATAAACCAGTATATCCAGCTCCAACAATAAGATAATCACAAATTAAATTTTCCGATAATATTTTAGTGTTATTCCTAGCTTGAAGTTGGTTTATCCAAACACAGCTGTTGTCATTAATTAGTCTCAAAATTTTACAGATTATGAAAATATATTATGTATATACAATATACATAATTATTAAATTTGTTTAGTTAATTTGCGAGTGATTTTTGAGGTTTCATATCCTCTTTTTTTATCCCAGCCACACGAACAGGTTTTTTCATTGCATCTCTTCTAAACGGCTCGCCTAATTCTTGATTTAAGATAACTTCAATAAATGTTGTAATTCCTTGTTTTTGATCTTCACAAGATTGTTTAATTGCAGCTGTAGTTTCTTCCATTGTTTTAACAGTAACTCCTTTTAAACCGCAAGCAGTTGCTACCTTTGCGTAACTTAATTCTGGATCAAGTTCTGTTCCAACAAAATTATCATCGAACCATAATATTGAATTTCTTTTTTCTGCACCCCACTGATAATTTCTAAAAATAACCATTGTAATTGCTGGCCACTCTTTTCTTGCGCACGAACTCATCTCGTTCATAGATATTCCAAATGCACCATCACCTGCAAAACCAATTACTGGTGTATTAGGACATCCAATTTTTGCTCCTAAAATCGATGGGAAACCATATCCACAAGGACCAAATAAGCCTGGTGCTAAGTATTTTCTTCCTTTTTCAAAAGTTGGATAAGCGTTTCCAATTGCACAATTATTTCCTATATCACTTGAAATAATTACATCATCTGGCATTCCAACTTGAATTGCTCTCCATGCTTGTCTCGGAGACATTCGATCTGAGTCTCTTTCTCTTGCTTCTTTATTCCAAACAGTCCCTGGATCATCATCTTCATGATCTAGGCTAGTAAGAGTTTGTAGCCATGCTGATTTTGTTTTGTGTATTAAATTTTTTCTTTCTTCTCTATTGTTATCTCCAGCATTAGATGAAAGTTTTTGTAAAATTTGTTGTGAAACTAATTTTGCATCTCCACAAATTCCAACTGTAACTTTTTTTGTTAATCCAATTCTATCTGGATTCATATCTACTTGAATTATATTTGCATCTTTTGGCCAATAATCTATTCCATAACCTGGAAGAGTTGAAAATGGATTTAGTCTTGTGCCTAATGCCAAAACTACGTCAGCTTTTGAGATCAATTCCATTGCTGCTTTAGATCCGTTATATCCTAATGGTCCTACTGCTAATGGATGGCTTCCTGGGAAACTATCATTGTGTTGATATCCATTACAAACAGGAGCGTCTAATTTCTCAGCTAATTTTTTACAATCTTCTATGGCTCCACCAATTACTACTCCTGCACCTGATAATATAACTGGAAATTTTGCATCTGATAATAATTTTGCTGCTCTATCAATTGCATCTTTCCCCCCACCTTGCCTTTCAAATCTTACAATTGGAGGTAATTCAATATCTATAACTTGTGTCCAGTAATCTCTTGGTACATTTATTTGTGCAGGGGCCGATCCTCTGAATGCTTTTTCAATAACTCTGTTTAAAACCTCAGCCATTCTAGAAGGATCTCTAACTTCTTCTTGATAACAAACCATGTCTTTGAATAAATTCATCTGTTCGACTTCTTGAAAACCACCTTGCCCCATAGTTTTGTTCGCGGCTTGTGGTGTTACTAAAAGTAAAGGTGTGTGATTCCAATAAGCAGTTTTAATTGGTGTAACTAAACCTGTAATTCCTGGTCCATTTTGTGCAATGACCATAGACATCTTCCCTGTCGCTCTTGTGTATCCATCTGCAATCAATCCTCCATTTGTTTCATGCGCTACATCCCAAAAAGTAATTCCTGCTGAAGGAAAGATATCTGAAATTGGCATGAACGCAGATCCAATAATTCCAAAAGCATGTTCTATGCCATGCATCTGAAGAACTTTTACAAAAGCTTCTTCGGTTGTCATTTTAGTCATAATACTGATGTCCTAAATCCTATTTTTTTAATTGTTAAAAAGCTCGATTAATATATAAGTTGTTGCAAATTTCAAACAAAGAAATCGTCACAATGGCAAACACAGACATAATAATTCATGACGAGAAAGATAATGTGGGCGTGGTTGTCATAGAAAAAATTACACCAAGTCAAGATTGTAATTGTTGGGTAATGGAAAATAATAAATCTGTTCAAATTCAATCAAAGGATGAAATTCCTTTAGGTCATAAAATAGCAATGATGGACTTAAATGAAGGTGATACGATTTTAAAATATGGACACGATATCGGCAAAGTTGTTAAGTCAATTAAAAAAGGTGAACACGTTCATGTTCATAATGTTAAAACAAAGAAGTGGTAAATGGAAATTCCAAAAACATTTTTAGGTTATAAAAGAGAAGATGGCAGATCTGGAACGAGAAACCATGTGATTATACTTCCTGTAGACGATATTTCGAACGCTTGTGCAGAGGCAGTTGCGAATAATATTAAAGGAACAATAGCATTACCTCATTCTTATGGAAGATTGCAATTCGGTGCTGATCTGGAATTACATTTTAGAACAATGATTGGGACAGGAAGAAACCCAAATGTTGCGGCAGTGATAGTGATTGGTATTGAACCTAAATGGACTAAAAGAATTGTAGATGCAATTGCAGTAACTGGAAAACCAGTTGAAGGTTTCAGTATAGAAGGTGTTGGAGATATTGACACAATTGCAAAAGTTTCAAAAAAAGCACAAGAATTTTCTATTTGGGCTTCTGAAAAACAGAGAGAGGAAAGACCAATAAGTGATTTATGGATTTCTGTAAAATGTGGTGAGTCAGATACAACATCCGGACTTGCATCAAACCCAACAGTTGGGAACTTAATGGACAAATTAGAACCTCTAGGTGTTCATTTGTGTTTTGGAGAAACATCTGAACTAACTGGAGCTGAGACTGTTTGTGAAAAAAGAGGAAAAACCCCTGAAGCACAAGAAAAGTTTAAAAAAACTTGGAACGCTTATAATGATTTTATTTTAAAAGAAGCAACGGATGATTTATCTGAAAGTCAACCTACTGCTGGAAACATTGCAGGTGGTCTTACAACTATTGAGGAGAAAGCATTTGGTAATTTTCAAAAAATTGGGTCAAGACAATTTATAGATGTCTTAGAACCTGCTGAAGAACCAACTAAAGGGCCTGGATTATATTTTATGGATACTTCATCAGCTGCCGCTGAATGTGTGACTTTACAAGCAGCAGGTGGTTTCAACATTCATTTATTTCCAACAGGGCAAGGAAATATTATAGGAAATCCAATAGAGCCAGTCATTAAGCTAACTGCTAATCCATTAACAGCCAAAACCATGAGCGAACATATTGATGTTGATGTATCTAAAATTCTTTCAAGAGAAATGAATTTAGATCAAGCTGGTAATGAACTTATTAAATCTACATTAAGAGTAGCAAATGGTAGACTTACTTGCGCTGAAGCTTTAGGACATAAAGAATTTGTGATGACTAAGCTTTATAGAAGTGCATAAACTTTAATACATTTGACCTTAAAACATCCTTTAAATTTATTACCTGCTATGATTTATATCATTGGAATGCCAACAAAATTAATTCCAGGAACATCTTTATTTGTAACTATATTTGTTAGCGCAATTGTTACAGTTTTACACGCATTAAATTATGGAACAATTGACTTGGTTTTAGTTTTTGTACTTATTTTAGGGTCAATTATAGGAGTACAATTAGGTCAGAAATTTGGAGAAAAAGTTGATAGCTCTGAATTTAAAACAATTTTAGCAATTCTTCTTCTACTTGTAGGAATTGCGATTGCTTATGACACATTTATTAAAGAGGAAAAAATAATTGAAACAGCAATTAATGGATCAACAAGTCTTGGAAAAATTGGGGAATTTATTC